>CAMNCZ010000025.1 GCA_946534775.1 uncultured Eubacteriaceae bacterium | reverse complement strand
CTCTGTAGGCTATACACGCCTTTGGCGTGTTACGCCATAACTCATAACCAACGGAGAATGATTATGTCTGACTTTTCTCTTATTGACCTGCATATTCACGGCGGTTACGGCATTGACCTTATGAAAGCCGACTGCGGGCAAATAATAAATTTATCAAACAAATTAAAAAAAGACGGTGTAACTATGTGGACACCTACCCTTGTCGGCGATACCTTGCCCGTTCTCGAAAGCCGCGTAAAAGAAATATCAAAGGCCGCTTCTGTCTGTCCCGAGATAGTTGGCGTGCATATAGAAGGCCCTTTTATAAGTCCGCATAAAAGCGGAGTTTTGCCGAAAGAACATATTGTGCCCTGCGATATGAATTATTTTGACACACTTTCGGAATACGGCCTTAAACTGCGCTTTACCATAGCACCCGAAAGCGAAAATTCCATTGATTTTATAAAATATGTTGTAAAAAACGGCGGTATCGTGACCCTCGGACACAGCGATGACGACGGCACTATGACAAAGAAAGCAATCGACGCAGGGGCTTCGGGCTTCACCCACCTTTTCAACGCAATGCGCGGTTTACATCACCGCGGCGGTTCTATCGTGCAGACCGCACTGCTTTCGGGGCTTCCGTGTGAAATTATCGCGGACAAACGCCATTTAAGCGAAGATACCGTAAAAACAATATATAAACTTATAGGCCTTGAAAACATCATCCTTATAACCGATGCTATGAGTGCAATGAAATGCCGCACGGGCGAATACGAGTTTTGCAATAAAACCGTTTATTTTGACGGTGAAACAGTCAGTACAAACGGTATACTTGCAGGCAGCTGCCTCACTATGCAAACCGCGCTTGACAACTTTTGCGATATCACCGATACAGACAAAAAAAGCGCCGCCGAAGCAACGCTTAAAAACAGTTTAAAACTTATGGGGCTGTAATGCAAAGACCTAAATTTCGTAAAAACTACACAAAAAAAACAGAGGGCAAAACCGCCCTCTGTTCTAATATTATTTACCTGTAAAGTGCTTAAATTCAAAGCCTATCATCGTTATATCGTCAAACTGATCGGCCTCACCGACAAAATTGGCAATACGCTTTCTCACAAACGGTAAAAGATCTTTTACCGCCAATCCCTTGCCTGCATTAAGTCCCCTGAGCATTTCATCGGTACCAAACTGCACATCATTTTCATCGATAGCCTCAGGCACACCGTCTGTATAAACAAACAATCTGTCTCCGGGTTCTATCTGCATCTCATATTCCTTAAACGGCATATCTTCCATTGCAGCAAGTGCAAGACCGTGTTTGTCCTTGAAAAGTTCCCAGTCTCCGTTTGCACGCATTATTGCGGGATATTCGTGTCCCGCATTTGCGCAGACCACCTTGCCCGTTTCAAGATCCACGATACCTACCCACGCAGTAACGAACATATCCGCATCATTACCCTCGCAAAGCACATTATTGGCTTTTTCGAGTATCTGAGACGGCGTTCTGCCGCTTTCCGCAAGACTCTTTATCGCCGTTTTGCTTCGCATCATAAACAGTGCCGCAGGTATACCTTTACCCGAAACGTCGGCAATAACCAATGCCATTTTGTTTGCATCTATAAAGAAAAAGTCGTAAAAATCGCCGCCGACCTCTTTTGCGGGGTCCATAAGCGCATATATCTCAAACTCATCACGCGGGAAAGTGAAAACCTTAGGCAGCGCCGATGACTGTATGGCGCGTGCAAACTCCAATTCTTCCTCGATACGTTTTTCCGCCTGTTCAATATAGCCTTTAAGTGCAGTCACAGTATGGTTGATATCCTCGGAAAGCACCGCAAACTCACTTGACGAGCGTACATCTACAACCTCATCAAGATTACCCTTTGTAATTTTTGCAAGTGATGCATTTATCCTGTCAAGATTGTTTACAACTATCTTTTGCACCAATATATAAATAACCAAAAATACAATAGAGAATAACAGAATGTCTGCAAACGCAGTTTCGTAGGCAGCCATATTTCTGCTGCGGTATACCTCTTCCAGCGGCAGAGCAGCCAAAATACCGTATCCGTCTTTAAAGTTTTCAAAGCGGCAGTAGGATCTTATTCCTTTGACAGCGGCTTCAAAGAACACTCCCTTGTCCTTCTCGGTTTCAGGCACATTTAAAATACCGAGTTCTTTAAGCGTTTTGCCTGTTTCCGTACCCGAGACCACAGTCATATCGGGTTCTTTGAAAATATATATATTGCCGTTTTCACCGATATGTCTGTCACCAAACATAGCCTCGTATTCCTCGGTGCTGCCGTATTTATCGATAGCTTCGCTGTCGAGCGCCACCTGTATAAGACCGTTTCCGCTTTTAACACCAACATACATAAGCGAAATGCTGCTATCGCGGCCTATAGGCATATAATCCTGCGCCAGTTCGTTTATCTCGCCGCTTAAAATTTTCATAAAAGCCTTTGACTGATCTGCGGAATACATATCATAGCCTAAGTTAAGAGGATTTGTGGACTTGATAACGATACCGTTTTCATCGACCACATTCATTTCGTAAAACTTATAAGAATTGCTGATACCCGCAAGGTCCTCATCGGTAACACCGTAAATGCCGCCGAAATATTCAATACCGCTTTCTGCGGCACGCGCCATTATAAGTGTCTGTTCCTTTATAAGTTCCTGCAAAGAAGCATAATCCGACTGTAAATATTCATAAGTACGCTTTTCATCATCGCTGTTTATTGTCATAGTGTTGCGTGCATTTTGCACCACAGTCCTTGTTTGTACCGAATAGGAAAGCAAAAATGTCAGCATAAGCATCATCATCGTACAGATAAACAGCCAAAACTGAAATGTAACACTTATGGGCAGTTCCTCGTCTTTCGGTTTTTTAAGAACTATCTTTTTCCTGCCGACAAGCAAGTACAGCACCAGTGACGACACCGCAAGGCCGATACCCGTAAAAATTATCATCGGTATGGCGCAGGTATCGACAACATAATATGCCATATTCATATCGTTACGGTGCGTAATGAAAACAACATACATGTGGAAAACTTCCATTACCGCACCCATAAAGAAGGCATAGAACGGTGAAGGCTTTTTACCCTTGAATATCACTCTGTTTAAAAACGCAGCAAGAAAACCCGCCAGACAAGTAGAAACACTGCACGCTATCCTTGTATATGCACCTACGGGCGGATTGAAATATGTACCTGCGATATAACGCTCTATACCGCCGATAAGACCCGCGATTATACCCGAATACGGGTCAAAGAACAAGCCTGCCGCCAAAGGCGCAATATCACGCACATTAAGCGTCATAGTTTCGTATACTACGCCAAAATGCGTAGAAAGAACAGCACAGATGCCGTAAAGGACACCTATTAAAATTCTTTTGCCGTTTGTCATTACTATCCTTTTGCCGTGCACCCATAGCCAAAGTGCAGCCGTTATCGCAACATAAAGCGCTGTAACAAGCGACATTTTAATTATCATTGATAACAATTTTACTCCACCTCAATACAAATTATATTTTCTTTATTATATTATATCACATAACCAATGCATTTTCAAATAAAAAATTCCCGTTTTTTTAAAACGGGAAAAATTTTTATCAGCTGTTTTCGCAGTAATCTTCTATTTCTTCACTCCAGTCATCGGCTATGCGTCCGCATTTTGGTGCGGCAAACTCGCAAAGTACGCGGCTTAAAACATCATAATTGAGTTTTGTGCCTGCCTTATCGCTTTTAAATTTGACCGACCTGTTGCCCGCTATACCAAGTTTTCCCGCCTCTGCGGCCGCATCGATATTGGCACCGAGGAACAGGAACTCCCAGTTATGCTTTTCTTTCATCTTTTCGATAAGTTTTTTAACCGATGCATAGTCGTACTCGCAGCTTGCGTTTTCAAGGCCGTCTGTCGTGATAACAACAAGTGTTTTTTCGGGACGTTCCGTCTTTTTATGGCGCTTGCGGATACTGTTTACCGTGCTGCCCACCGCATCAAGCAGTGCCGTGCAGCCCCGCACATAGTACTCTTTTTCGGTCATCGGCTTAACCTCTTCAAGCGCTGCATTATCGTAAAGTTTTTCAACCTTATCGTCAAACAGCACGGTCGTCACCTTTATCGTGCCTTCTACCGCTTTCTGCTTTTCAAGCATTGAGTTGTAACCGCCGATAGTATCACTTTCAAGCCCACCCATTGAGCCGCTTCTGTCAAGTATAAAAACCATTTCCGTTATGTTGTTGTCTGTCTTTTTCATAGTGATTGCTCCTTTCGTATAACCAAGTTTTATTTTGTAAATTAATTATACGAAAAAAGTATATATATGTGGTCGCTTTAAAAGCGACAATTTTTTATACCAAAACTTGTTCGTTATGTTCGTAAAGTGCCTCGTTTACGGCATATATATCGTACACCCCGTTTTCAATAAAAAACTGTATTATCAAATCAAAAACGCTGCTGGGCGAAATTGCATAGCCTGCCCTTGCAAGAAGGTCCTTTGTCTCGTCAAGGTTCAGTTCAAGAGCCAAAGCCAACGCAAAAGCCGTCTTTTTTGCAGGTCTGTAGTCCTCGTTGCACTGTATTTTGGAAAAGAGTTTACGGTCTATCCCCGCTTTTTTATATACCTCGGCATTGGTCAGGGCTTTCTCGTCTATCAGCTGAAAAAGCCGCTTTGAAAACGATATACTCACCTGTTCCAGCACATCTTCAAGCTGCCTTTTTTTCGGTGCCGCACCACACGGCATAGCCGCTGCAAACATCGGCCTTTTTTCTGTTTTGCCAAATTCCGTGAGTTCGCAGCGATCTGCTTGTATCTCCTCGGAATAAGGCGGGATATAATGTTCTTTTATATATTTATCCAGCTTTTTATTGAAATTTGTCTTAAACAATGTCATACTTTCACCTGCTTTCAAAAAAAGCCGCCCATTAAGAGCGGCCAAAAGGAGTAAAATGAAAAGCTGTTTATTTCCCGCTGCTGCCCAATTTGCCTGCGCCGCGCTGCGACGGTATGGCAAGCAGAGCATCGTGGGATATCTCTTCACGTTCCAGTTCGTTATGCACACTATGTACAACGCCCTGGAAAAGCGCCTTCTCGTAAGGATATACGATATAGGCCTTTTCTATCAACTCCCTGATAGACTTGTCAAGTATTCCAAGGTCAAGCTTGGTTATAAGCAGCGGTCTGTCATTGGTGTTTGTGGTTGCAAGGAACCATTCCCCGCGATAACTTGAATCAATAACGCCCGCACTGTATTTTATACCCTTGCTGCCGCTTGAACCCCTTTCATATATCTGTATGTAGAAATCCGCCGGGATCGCACTTGCTATGCCCGTAGGCACAAGCGCCGTACTATGCGGCGGTATAACCATATACTCCTCGTCAAAACACGGATAAATATCTACACCCGCATTCCATAACTCCCTTGTGGGTATCTTTGCATCGGGTCTTACCTTTGCAAAGTAAATTTTGTTGTCTTGTATTCTGTCTTCCATATTTGTCCCTGTTTCAATTATCTTTATGCAAAACCACACTGTCTTTAAGCGATTGCTGAACATCTATAACGCGCTGATTTGACGAACCTTTCCAATGCAGCTGCGGATCGCGCAGTTCTTTTTTATACGGTCCGTCAACAAGCACATCAAGATACTTCATAATTTCAAGGTCCTTTACGTCCTCCCAAATAAAACCCGTGTAAAGCCACGCTGTTTTTTCGGGATGGATCTGCTTGAATTTTTTTGCAAGCCTTGTTATCTCTTCCCTGTTTTGAGGATGCAGCGGGTCGCCGCCCGAAAACGTGATACCCGATATATAATCCTTGTCAAGGCTTTTGAAAAGTTCGCTTTCGGCAGCCTCGTCAAAAGGTATACCGCCGTTTATATCCCAGGTTATCGGGTTTTGACATTCCTCGCAATGATGTGTGCAGCCGCTTACCCATAAAACGGTGCGCAGACCATCACCGTTAAGCATATCATCGTGTGTAATATTATGATATCGCATTACATACTCACCCTATCTGCGATCTCCGCCATTTTTGCATCGTTAAGGCGGGTGTCGCCGTGTACTCGCGAATATGATAAATATCCGTTCATACGATCTATTTTAGTAAGATTGCGGCTGCCGCACTTGGGACATACATCCATCTCAAGTTCCTGATGACCGCAGTCGTCACAATACGAAAGACTTAAATTCACACCCTCATAAAAGCCCATATCCATAGCACGGTGTATAAGCGAAACAACAGCGCCCTTATTGTAGTCTATAGGATATTTTACATACTGTATCTTACCGCCGTTCATAAGGTTCCAGAAGCGCTTTTCAAGATTTTGCTTCTGTATGGGTGAAATTTTCTCGCATACATGGCAGTGGAAACTGTTTGAAACATACTCTCTGTCCGAAACATTTTCTACAATACCGTATTTTTTGCGGAACTGCTTTACCTGCAAACCGCATAAACTTTCTGCGGGTGTACCGTAAAGCGCATACAAAATGCCGTCTTCCTTCTTGTACTGATTTACTTTTTTGTTGATATATTCCATTACTTCAATGGCAAACCGACCGTCTTCAACAAGGCTTTTGTGGTTGTAAAGTTCCTGAAGTTCATTAAGCGCAGTTATACCAAAGCTGATAGTCGCCGATTTAAGCAGCGGCTTTATCTTGTCGTTCGGTTTAAGGTGTCCGCCATAGAAACCGCCCTCGCAATATGCCATAGGGTTGGTGCTTGCTTTCATTTCACCCAGATATTCTATGGTTCTCTTGTGCAGATTTCTTATCATCTCCAGATAATAATCAAGCACTTCGTAAAAATCCTTGCTTTCGGAACGCGCCTTTGCAAGTATCATCGGCAGATGCAGACTTATTGCACCCATATTGAAGCGGCCCACGGTGATCGCCTTGTCGTTTTCGTCGGCAGGTTCCATACCGCCGCGTTCAAACCAAAGCGAAAGGAAAGCACGGCAGCCCATAGGACTGATAACAACGCCGTATTTTTTGTAGGCTTCCGCAACATAGCTGTCACCCGTAAGGCTGAGCCAATCGGGATACATAGTGTGTGCCGAACATTCCACACCCGCTTCAAATACATCATAAAGCGGTTTGCCTTCGCCGTGAAGTTCCTCGTCATACAAAAATACTATCTTCGGGAAAAGAACGGGTTTCTTGTTCTCTTTTTTGCCCTGACCGCCGCGGTGTACCTCAAGCGCTGTTATAGACGCCATTTTTCCGAATCTTCCTTTTGCAAGGCCCAAAGTTATCGTAATAAACGGATAATCGCCGCGTGACGAACCAACGGAGTTAAGCTTATATTCAAGGCCTTGGAAACCCTGTTCAAAATCACGCTTAACACGTTTTAAAGCTTCCCCTTCAATATATTTTTCATCGTCTTCACTCAAAGCTTCGCCTTTTTTGGCAAATTCCATATATCCACGCAGCTCATCGCAGTATTTTTTAAAGGATTTTTCTGCATAAGGCTCCAGTATCTTGTCTATCTCGGGTACGGTAAAACCGCCGTACTGCTGGCTTGCGGTAGATAAAACAACATCCCCTATAACGTCAAAAGCGACTGCGAGAGTCTTGGGCTCATTATACCAAAGATTACCCATCTCAAAGCCGCCTTTTAAAACCGTGCCCATATCAAAAAGACAGCAATTCATAGTATCGCGTCTTGCCGACATATCGTGGATATATATATATCCGTCCTTACAGGCCTGTTTTTCATTGGTGGTAAGAAAGAATTTCTGGTAAAGTTCTTTATTGAGATGATTGTAAATAAGGCTTCTCTTGGTCGCAACAAGCGCAGAGTCGGTATTTGAATTTTCCTTGTCGCCTATATACATAACGGACTGCGCCTTTTGATATACATCATCCAGCATGTGCACAAAGTCCTTTTTATAGTTGCGGTAGTCCTTGTAGCTTTTCGCAACGCGCGGCTCTATCGCTTCAAGTGCGCTTTCAACCAGGTTGTGCATAGTCTGTATGGGTATCTGCGTAAGGCCTTCCTCAACTATACGGCTTTCCACCCAACTGCACACCTGCTTGTATTCATCCTGTGTAAAAGTATACATAACGCGGCTTGCCGACTTGGTAATAGCCGCGATAATTTTCTCGTTATCGTATAATTCCAATGTATTGTCTTTTTTGACAATATATCTTTTTACCGAATTAAAATCTTTAACCTCGGTCTCCATTTTGGTTATCCTCCCTAATTGTGATGCTTAAAATACTTCTCTGAAATTATTATAAATCTTTTTCCGAACATCCGCCCCAAACTGCTCTCCCGTTTGAAAACTCACCCGAAAGGCATATCAAAAGCAGTCAAATCTATTTATATACAGCAGACATCGCGCGCTTGTCTGCGACTATATTTAGGTTCTTATATTATTTTACAACCTATATATTGTGTTGTCAAGCCTTAAAATTGCAATAAAAAGTTAAAAAAATAACAACCGTTTATACCCGCCGCAAACAGTGGATTGTTAAAAAGTTGCGTAATATAACTGTAATATTTGTAACATTGCTGTAATATAATACCCATTTTCCGG
>CAMNCZ010000024.1 GCA_946534775.1 uncultured Eubacteriaceae bacterium | reverse complement strand
TTGTTTATAATTCTATATCCGTAACTATATCCGTAACTTCCGAAGGATCGACTATTTCTATCGAAACACCGGGAATGCCCGTATCGATCTCATTTTTGTTATCATCGGGTTTTTCGGCGGGTTTTTCGTCCGGCTTTTCGTCGGGTTTGGAAAGACCCGGAACAGCGGAATGATCAATTTCGGGCAGAGAGGGCAGACCTTCGGCCGAAACCTTGATATTTGCCGTTTTTGTATCGCCGTCCCAATCCACATCTGCGCCTATCGTTTCGCACATAGCGCGAAGCGGCAGCATAAAGCGGTCGTTTATAATTGCCTGCGGAACATCGGGGGTTATGGGAAGCTCGTTTACATAAAAGCTTTTTTCGCCTGCCGTCATTTTAATTACAAGCACATCTTTTGTGAAAGTTGCGGTCTTGGTGTCTGCATCCCAGGCTACATCAAAGCCAAGCTGCTCCGTAACGCCGCGCACGGGAACCATAGTACGGCTGTCAACAATAACGCCTTTTTCGGGCGCGGGGATACCGTTTACCACTACATTAACGGGTGTATCTGCCATTACGGGTACAGCCGCAGCCGCAACAGCTATCAAAACAGCTGCTAATTTTTTCATATTAAAATCTCCTTTATAAATTTATTTTTTTTGATTATAACATATTTTTTTTCATTTGTCTATTGGATATATAAGGTGCTTATCAAAGCGAATTTTTAAGTATTTTCCCGCCGCAGACAGTTACAAGCACCTTGCCGTACAATTCCTCGCCGTCATAAAGCGAGTATTTTGCGCGTGAAACAAAATCCGCCGCGTTTATTTTGTGCGTGTTTTTGTTGTCTATTATTATAAGGTCGGCATCATAACCTTCGGCTATTTTTCCTTTTGTTTTAAGCCCCAGTATTTTTGCGGGGTTTTCACTCATTTTTTTGACAATGTCAAGCGGGGTGAAATCGTTGTTTTTGACAAGGGCGGTATAGCTTACCATTAAAGCGGTCTCAAGCGATGAAATACCGTAGCTTGCGTTTTCAAACTCCATATCCTTTGTATCGAGTGTGGCGGGGCTGTGACCCGATGAGATAACATCTATCGTGCCGTCGCGCAGACCCTCTATAATAAGGTCGATATCTTCTTGTGTGCGCAGCGGCGGGTCCACTTTTGCAAGGGTGTTGTAATTGTCCGTCTCACATTCGGATTTTGTAAAATAATGCGGACAGGTGTCGGAAGTGGCATTTACACCGCGTTTTCTGGCGCCGCTGAGGTGATATACCGCGCCGCCCGTGCTTACTTTGGTGATATGTATGCGCGCTTTGGAATATTTTGCAAGTATAAGGTCCCTTGCAACAATGCTGTCCTCGGCATCGGGCGGACATCCGTTAAGGCCCAGTTTTGTGGAGTAATAGCCCTTGTTTATGCAGCCGTTTTTAATTAAGTTTTTATCGGCGCAGCGCGTTATAACGGGTATATCAAACATTTTGCTGTACATCATAACGTGGCGCAGCGTATTTGCGTTTTGAACACTTGTGCCGCCGTCTGAAAGTGCGATAACGCCGCGGCTTATCATCTCGCCCATCTCAGCTATCTCTTCACCGTCACAGTTTTTTGTGATGCTGCCGTAAAGATAAAAATTTATGGGCGAATATTCCTTTACCTTTGACGAAACATACTCCACAACGGATTTTGTGTCGATACAGGGCTGGGTGTTAGGCGAACAGGCAATCGAGGTAAAACCGCCCTCAATGGCGCTTTCGCTTACGGTTATTATATTGTCGGTGTTTTCAAAGCCCGCTTCACACAGTTTGCAGGACATATCTATAAGCCCGGGCATTATAAAAAGGCCTTTGCCGTCGATGGTCTCCTTGGATTTTATGCCGATATTCGGTGCTATTTTTTCTATTTTGCCGTCTATTATATAAATGTCATGCGGTGTTTTGTCGTCAAAACCTTCGGCAACGGGTATGACATTTCTTATCATTACATCACTCATCGATATCTCTCCTTCCCATAGCCAAAAGGTATAACAGCGCCATGCGTATGGCAACACCGTTTGTTATCTGGTCGTCTGTTATGCAGCGGTCGCTGTCTATTATGCTGCCGTCTATCTCGACACGGCGGTCGGGTGAGCCGGGGTGCATTATTATGCAGTCGGGCTTGGCGTAAGAAAGTATCTCGGGCGTTACCTTGAAATGGTTTTTGTATTCGTTAAAACTTGCAAGCCTGCTGCCGTAGCTTTTTTCGTCCTGCAAACGCAGGCTCATTATAACATCGGAATTTCTTGCGGCCTCTTTCAGATCGTAATATACCTTAACACCGAATTTATCAAGGTGGGTCGGTATCATAGTGGGCGGCGCAACAACGCATACTTCAACGCCCAGTTTTAAAAGACCCCAGATGTTGCTTCGCGCAACACGCGAGTTGATAACATCGCCTACTATGGTTACTTTTAAATCGTTAAAACCACCTTTTAGGTGCTTTATGGTCATAAGGTCCAAAAGTGCCTGTGACGGGTCCTCGTTTATGCCGTCGCCTGCGTTCAACACACCTGCTTTTACCTTTTCGGCAAGCAGTTTTGCGCTGCCCGCCATCGGGTGACGGCAGATGATAAAATCGCCGCCCATCTGCTCTATCGTGCGGCCCATATCGTTTATGTTCTCGTGCCTGTCCTCTACCCCCGAAACGGTGATATCAACTATATTCGCGCCAAGATACTGCGCCGCAAGTTCATAGCTTAGCTTTGCGCGCACACTGCGCTCGTAAAAAAGTATAATTACCGATTTTCCGTTAAGGTAGGGAGTTTTCTTGTTTTTCTGGCTTAAAACAAATTTCATCGTTTCCGCCGTTTCCAGTATATCCTCTATCTCGTCTTTGTTGATATCGGTCAGGCTGATAAAATCTTTTCGTAAAAAACCCATATTTTCACCTCGCTGTTTTTAATCGCGTCTGACAGGCCCAAGTTCAAGCGCGCCCATATCGTTTTTAAGCAATATATCGGCGTGCGCCTTTTCCCTTGTATCGGGCATAGTCATTTCCACGTTTTCAATTTTCTTCTCTTTTAAAATTTGTTTTACAAAATCACTGTCTATTACAACGCCGTGGCTTTCAAGCGTGTTTTTCCATATAGTGAACTTACAGCCGTTGCGCCAGTTGCTGCAATAATAGCCCTTGCTGTTTTCAAGCACTATGCCGCCGCAGTGCGGGCAGATGCCAAGGCCGTTTTTGGGCATACGCAGTTTTTTTCCCTTGCCGTAGCCCTCGGCCGCAAACTGCACATTTGTCTGCCCGTTTGCCGCATTGTCCACAAGAAAACAGACATATCGCCTGATACTTGCCATAAAACGCTGCGGGTCCATTTTGCCCTTTGCTATGGAAGAAAGGCCTTTTTCCCATTTGCCCGTCGTTTCGGGCGATTTAAGCTCGGGCGGGCAGACGGCTATGAGTTTTATCGCCTTTTCTGTGGGCACAAGCGACTTTTTCTCGCGCTTTATATAGCCAACGTGTATAAGCCGCTCGATTATCGCCGCACGGGTCGCAGGTGTACCGAGTCCCGACTCTTTCAGCTGCTCGCGCAGTTCCTCGTCATCTACAAACTTGCCCGGGCTCTCCATCGCCTTAAGCAGCGTGTCCTCGTTATAAGGCTGTGGCGGCTTTGTCTTTTTCTTTGTTGTTTTTACGTCCTTCACCGTAAATGTTTCGCCCTGTTTCACATCGGGCAGAACCACTTCCGTATCTTTCTTGCCCTTTTTACCGCTGTCTTTATCGGCCTTTTCAAGCGCTTTCCAGCCGTTGTCAATAACCGTGGTGCCGCGGGAGATAAATTTATCCAACTCAACATCGGTTATAATTTTTGTGGTGCTGTACACATAATAGGGGTAAAACACCGATAAAAAGCGGCGTACAACCAGATCAAACACCTTAAATTCCCTATCGCTCAGGCCGTTTACATAAAGCCTGCCGTTTGTCGGGATTATAGCGTGGTGGTCGCTTATTTTTGTGTTATCGACTATTCGTTTTGTTATAGGAAGAGATGGCAGGTTTGCGACATAAGATGCAAAATCCTTGTATTCGTCTATCTGCGCCAGTTTTTTTGCTATGATCGTAAGCTGCGGTATCATATCGTCGGATAAATGGCGGCTGTCGGTACGCGGATAGGTCAGCAGCTTGCGCTTTTCGTAAAGGTCCTGCGCAGTATTAAGCGTTTCCTGCGCCGACATACCGTATTTTCTGTTGCAGTCGCGCTGTAATGCCGTCAGGTCGTACAAAAGCGGCGGCGGCATCTTTTTCTCTTCCTTTTCGACAAGACTTATCGTGCCTGTTTTGCCCTTTACCCTTGCGGCTATCTCGTCTGCTGTTTTTTTGTCGAATATTTTTGTGTCGTTGTTGTTTTTCTCGTCAAACCAAAGGCCTTTGTAACTGCCGAAATCGGCCTCGTTTTCCCAGTAATCGCGGGCATCGAAGGCATCTATCTCCTGTTGGCGCGCAACTATTATCGCAAGGGTCGGCGTTTGCACGCGGCCTATGCTTAAAAGTGCGTTATAGCGCAGTGTAAAGGCGCGGGAAGCGTTCATACCGACAAGCCAGTCGGCTTCGGAACGGCAGCGCGCGGAGTCATAAAGCTTGTCGTACTCGCTGCCGTCTTTCAGTGTCGCAAACCCCTGCGTTATCGCCTGGTCAGTCATAGAACTTATCCAAAGGCGCTGAAACGGCTTTTTACAGTTGGTTATCGAATAGATATATCTGAAAATAAGCTCGCCCTCGCGCCCGCTGTCCGTCGCGCAGATAAGGCTGTCGATCTTGTCGCTGTCTATCAGCTTTTTTAAAATATTCAGCTGGTCTTTTGTGGATTCTATTGCCTTTAATTTCAGCTCGTCGGGCATTATGGGCAGGCTTTCGGTGCGCCATTTTTTAAGCTGCGGGTCATAGTCCTCGGGTTCCCAAAGGGTCACAAGGTGGCCGACCGCCCAGCTTACCACATAATCATCATTATATAAAAATCCGTTGCCGCGCTTGTCGCATTTTAAAACGCGCGCTATATCGCGGCCGACAGCGGGCTTTTCCGCTATTACAAGTTTTTTCATTTTATCACCTATGTATTTTTCGGATATTGTCTTGACCGACAATTACAAATTTGTTATTATAAAGTAAACAATAAAATTTCGGTAAATATTTTGTTAAAGGAGCCATACTATGTCAAGTTATAAAATCTTCACCGACAGTTCGGGCGATCTTTCGGATAACCTGCTTAAAAAATACGATATTTCGGTAATACCGTATTATGTTACCTTAAACGGCAAGGACTACCTTAAAGAGGGTGTCGAGATATCGCAGGACGAGATATTCGATGCCCAGGTATCGGGTATATTCACAAAAACCTCTCTGCCTGCTATTGACGATTATATCACGGCTTTTCGCCCCTATCTTGAGGAAGGAAAGGATATAATCTGCTACTGTCTGTCGCAAAAATTAAGCGGCAGTGTGCAAAGCGGCACAAATGCGGCAAATATGCTTAAAGAGGAATTTCCCGACAGAAATATCTATGTAGTGGACTCAAAGCAGGCCACATCGGGCCAGGCCCTTGTTATTGCCGAAGGCGCAAGGATGTTGGAAAACGGCATTGATATACAAAAGGTTGCCGAAATGACCGACACACTTGCCGCAAATTCCACCATAAAATTTATAGTTGACGACCTTATCCACCTGCAAAAAGGCGGCAGACTGGGCAAGGCGGCGGCGCTTATAGGCACTATACTTAATATAAAACCCGTTTTAAGCCTAACCGATGCCGAGGTTATGCCCGTTATGAAAGTGCGGGGCCGCAAAAAAGCACTTGACGCGGTTTGCAAAGAAATGGAGAAGTTTTTAAACGGCGAACCCGAGAAATATTGGCTTCTCACAACTTCCTGCAACGGCGAAGAGGGCTGGAAAGAAATGCACGATATTTTTGTGAAAAACACAGGTATCGAGCCTAATTTCGAGTCTATCAGGGTGGGCGCCACTATCGGCACTCACACAGGCCCCACCGCAATAGGTGTTGCGGCTATCAAAAAATATGAGTATCTTATATAATGATACATTAAATACGGGAAAAATGCAAGAACAATAAAATTATAAAAGGAGATTTAATATGAAATTAATGTTTGCATCCGACATTCACGGGTCGGCTTATTATTGTGAAAAAATATTTGAGGCTTATAAAAAGGAAGGGGCGCAAAGGCTGATACTTTTGGGTGACTTATTGTATCACGGCCCGCGCAACGATTTGCCGCGCGATTATGACCCAAAGCGTGTTACCGCAATGTTAAACCAAAACAAAAACGAGATTTTTGCAGTCCGCGGCAACTGCGAGGCGGAAGTCGATCAGATGGTGCTGGAGTTCCCTTGTATGGCGGATTATATGCTTTTGTACCTTGACGGCGGAAAGTGCGCTTTTATCACACACGGACATCTGTACAACAACGATATGCCGCCGCTTTTAAAAGACGGTGATGTGCTTGTTCACGGCCATACACACGAAAAGGTTATGCAAAAAGCGCATAATTACACCTATATCAACCCGGGTTCGGCTTCGCTGCCGAAAGATGACGATATACACAGCTATATGGTCTACGAGGACGGCGAATTTACAATAAAGGATTTTGACGGAAACATTATAAAGAGTTGCAAAGTATGAAAAGTTTGACAAAAAGTTTGATAGAAAATTTGATTTTTGCAAAGCCGCTTGCCGCACACAATGTGCAGGAGTGGATAGTGGAAAAATACGGCGAAATGGCGCTTGAAATAATTGTAAAAGTTATTGTTACAATGGTGCTGTTTGTTGTCGGCAGGTTTTTGATAGGCATTTTTAAAAGCATCATCAAAAAGACGATAACCAAAAACGAAAAGATACCCGCGCGCAAGGCAAAAACCGTGGGTACGGTGCTTACCAGTGTTGTAAAATACGTTTCGTATTTTGTGCTTTTCTGCGTTGTGCTGAAATACTGGGGTGTGGATACAAGTTCGCTGCTGACGCTGGGCGGCGTTGCGACTGTTGCCGTAGGTCTCGGTGCGCAAAGCATAATCTCCGATATAATGACGGGCGCGTTTATCCTTATGGAAGACCAGTTTGGTGTGGGCGATATCATAACCACCGAGGGCTATACGGGCACGGTGGTGGCTATTGGTCTGAGGACCACGGTACTGCGAAGCAATGACGGAAATATGCATATCATCCCAAACGGTCAGATAAAGATAGTTACCAATATGAGTAAGGAATTTAACCGCGGGATAGTTGATGTTTCGGTCGCTTATGAGGAAAACCTCGACCGCGTGATGAAAGTGCTTGAAGATGAAATGAGTGAGATATACGACAAGGAGCATATAGACGGCCTTATCTCAAAGCCCGTTATCTGGGGAGTTGAGGAACTGGGCGACAGCGGTATACGCATAAGGATAGCCGCAGACTGCAAAGTGGGCCGCAACTGGGATATAGAGCGCGCCATAAGATACCGCATAAAAAACAGGTTTGACAAAGAGGGGATAGAAATTCCGTTCCCGCAGGTGGTAGTCAGCAGAAAGGGTGAAAAATGATGGACTTTAATGTCGGTGATGTTGTAAAAATGAAAAAAGCCCATCCCTGCGGCAGCGATGAGTGGGAAATACTGCGTGTCGGCGCGGATTTTCGCATAAAATGCAAGGGCTGCGGGCACCTTGTTATGCTGCCGAGGGTCAAGTTTGAAAAGAATGTGAAAAAGATAGTGGAGTAAAAGTATATATGAAAAAATTTACCGAAAAATTAACCGAAAAACATCGTCTGAATTATTTTTTTGCATTTTTGGCTATGTGGCCGTTTATATTGTTTTTTGGTTATAATCTGGCAATGCATTTAAGGATATACAATGTACTCTGGTTTCTGTTTTCGCTGATAACCGCACGGTCTTTGTATATATGTTCAAAAAAAGGTGTCAGGCCCGATATTTACGAGTGCAGAAAAAAACAAAAGGAGTGGAGAGACCGAAAAAAAGCTGCGGAAAAGGCGGGAGAGGATTTTAATGAAAAATATCCCGTAACTCCCGATAGAATGACGGGGTATATAGGTGTATACTTTGTCGGTTATGTTGTATCGCTTATAGTTGTTATATGGCTTTCGCTGCCGCTTTATGCGCTGATACCGTTTCATTGGCCGCACGAGTATAAAAACGAACGGCCTAAAACTATCGGGGAGATAAATTTTTTTCCCGAAGATATCCCAAAGGGTGCAAAGAATGTAAAATGGGAGGTTATGCCGTCTTTTTTGCAGGCCACGGGACATTATATACTTACTTTTAACGCAGATGATGCGTTTATTGAAGATACGGTAACAAAATACGGCGGCAAAGCTGTTGAAACGGAGAGATGTATTGACAGCAAACGGACTTTTGTAAGAGGGTATGGCGAAAATTCGGTATTATATACGATGTATGAAAGAAAAGATAGCAATCACCCTTGGTATGAGGGCTTTGTCGTCAATGATGAAAAAAATCTGATAGTCTATTCTGAGGGCAGTTTCGGGCAATATTGGGCATATTAA
>CAMNCZ010000023.1 GCA_946534775.1 uncultured Eubacteriaceae bacterium | reverse complement strand
AAGATTGGGTAAAAATCATAAATTTCCCCACTTTCACAGTGCCGAATAAATTGATGATCAGTTGATTTTTAGTTGTTAGTTGTTAGTTTTCGGTATTTTTTATTTTAAATAAGGGAGTGCAGTTGTTTTTCGCACTCCCTTTTTAAACTTTATCAAGAATGAAATTAAGCGGAAAGAACCTTTCTGCCCTTTCTGCGTCTGGCAAGGATAACCTTTCTGCCGTTTGCTGTACTCATTCTCTTTCTGAAGCCGTGAACTTTGCTTCTCTGTCTTTTTTTAGGTTGAAATGTCATTTTCATTGGTAACGCACCCCCTTCTGATAAAATTGTATAGGGAAACACTGATCTAAGGCTAAATTTTATTTTTTATTTTGAATTGATCAGTGTTTCCATAGATATAAGTATCTTTTTCAGCACTATTTCTATTATAGTAAAAATGCCCGCCCTCGTCAAGAACTGTTTTTCAAAATACTCAATTTTGTGCAATTTGTTAAATATACACGGGCTTTAAAAGCGTTTTTTATTTATTATTTTTGTCTTTTTGTCCGCCGCGTTTTACCGAACGCACCGTAAACTGCGGAGCATTATTTATACAAATGTACATACGGCCGATATACTCGCCAAGCAGACCAAGTATAAGCATATTCATACCCGACATAAACATAATGGCGCTCATAATGGCGCTGTAGCCCAGCGGCACGCCCGGGTCGAGTATTTTTCTTATAACCACGACTATCGCTATAACAAAGCCTATCAACGCGCTTATAACGCCCAAAAGCGACGAAATGCGCAAAGGCTTTTCCGAAAAGGCGGTAAAGCCGTTCATCCAAAGCGAAACCAATTTTGCAAAGCTGTAGCCCGATTGACCCGTTTCGCGGTTTTTATGCGTTATCATAACATTTGTCATATTGCGCGTTATCCTGAGCATAAGCCCGTGTACAAACGGGTAGGCATTTTTGTATTTTATCGTTTCTTCCACAACAAAGCGCTTTACCGCATAGTAGCTGTTAAGGTCAAGGTCTTTGGGCTTGTTTATAAGCCACTCCGACATAAAGAAACTCATTTTTGTGCCGAGTTTTCGGAAAAGCGAACGATTTTTATCCTCATACTTTGCCGAAACAAGGTCGTAGCCCTCGTTAAGCTTGTCTATCAGCTTGAACATCTCTTCGGGCGGGTTCTGACCGTCGTCGTCAAGGCATACCACTATATCGCCCGATACATAGTTAAAACCCGCCATAAGTGCCGCGTGCTGGCCGAAATTGCGCGACAGGTCCACCACCGTTATTTTATCGTTTTCATCCGCCGCCTTATTCAGCACTTCCAGCGTATTGTCGGGCGAATAGTCGTTTACGCATATTATCTCATAATCGTACCTGCCGTCTTTTTCAACGGTCTCCGCAATTTTGTCCAATACCCCGCGCACGCTGTCCTGCGAACGATAACAGGGTATGACAAAAGATAATTTTTCCATAAAATTACTCCTTAAATCATTTTTGAGTCTATTTCAGTATTTCCGCCATTTCCCTTATCATCTCTTCCAAACCGACCGACGGTTCCCAACCCGTATCGTTTTTAAGTTTCGAGATATCCGCATCCCACACATAGTCGTCCATATAGTCCTCTTTTCCCGTAAATACGATTTTTGAGGACGATTTGGTCACATCAACTATGGTCTCGGCAAGTTCCTTGTTTGATACGGTGTTATAGCTTGCAAGGTTGCAGACCCCCTGTGCCTTTGAATTTATTGCGGCATATATCGCGCCCGCAATATCCCTTGCGGAAATATAGGTCTGTTTTCTTGTGCCCTTGCCCGCAAGTTCAAGCGTTTCGCCCGCAAGCGCCTTTTTCACAAAAACGGGAAATATCGTCCTTGGATTCATTCCCCTGCCGACGGGTGCCGAAATACGCAGCGAACAGGTGCGCAGGCCGTGCAGTCTGAAAGCGTAGTCGGCCAGAAGTTCCTGCTCTATTTTAGTAGCGTGGTATACGGTCGGCGGGCAGAGAGGGTGATCCTCTTTTATGGGGTGAAAAATGGGTCTGCCGATAACAGGCAGGCTTGAAAGCTGCACAAAAACAGGCACTTTCGTTTCCTCGCAGTATTCCAAAAGACGCTGTGTGCCGCCGCAGTTTGCGATCACCACCGTCACATTGTGCGGTTCACGGCGCATATCCGCCGCAAGATGCACCACCGCATCAAATTTTTTGCCGCTTTCCGATAAATTTTTAAACGACTCGCCGTCCGACAAGTCGCAGCAAATATAATCATCCACCTCAAAAAGCGGTTTTTCGTGCCTGCCAAGCCCCGTGACCCTACAGCCCTTTTCGCGCAGAAATGCCGCCGTATGGCTGCCCAAAAAGCCGTTTGAACCCGTTACAAGTACGTTCATATCACTCACCCTCTATCTCTGTTTTTATCATTTGATTGTAGTTTGCGACCGCCCGATTCATTTCCTCTTCGTTGTCATATTGATAATAAATATAGGCGATACGCTCGTTCATATAATCATTCAGTCTGTCGCCGGGTTTAAGCATATCTATGCGCATAAAAATGTGCTCCTCTATCTCGGGCGGTATATAACAGCTTTTTACAATGCCGTTTTTCGTTGCCATTATGCCGTGATGTCCGCAGAAACGCATTTTCGGCTCTTCGGTCTTTATCTCCGTCATATCCATACCCAGCGCCGCCCTTATATATGCCTCTTCCCACGGGAAACCCGTTATCATATCGGCAAGGGTGAGGAACTGATTTCCGAAACAGCGCTTCATCGTTTCTATAATGTACGGCTTTCCGTCAACCAATATATGCTGAAGGCCTAAAATGCCGTCTTTCAGGTCAAGTGCCTTTGCAATATGTTCCGCAATGCCTATCATTTCGTCTTTTATTTTGTCAACGTTTTCCGCAGGCAGCGTTTCCGATTGGATAAGATAGGGATTTATCGGCTGGAAAGTGTTGTTGCTGACATAGCTTACCACTTTGCCGTTTATCAAAAATGAGTCAAAAGACTGCTGTATGCCTATCAAAAACGGTTCTATCACTATGTGTTTGCTGCGTGAACGGGTAAAGGCATTGTTTATGGCAAAAACGGCCTCGTCAAAATCATTTGCGCGCAGTATGCCCTTGCCGCCCGTAAGGTCGTTTGCCTTTACAATAATGGGATATTCGCAGGTTTTTGCGTACTCTTCCGCCGCCTTTTTATCGGTAAAACTTTCGCTGTGCGCGCAGCGTATACCCTCTTTTTCAAGAAAGGCCTTAAACTTGTCCTTGTGGTGCAGCGTAAGCGCCGTTTCGTAGCTGTCGTGGCTTGTCCAGCCCATTTTTTCGGCAACATAGCTTGCCGTTATGGACCCGAAATCATTTGCGCAGCTCACAACACCCTCGATATTGTTGTTTTTTATCAGTTCAAGCACCGCCTCGCCATCGGAGTAATCGGCAGGGATATATTCGTCTGCCGACTTATGCCCGATAAGATTTGGCTGATTGCCCGTTGTAACAACGTAAAAACCCAGTTTTTGGGCCGTTTCGATAATGGGCTGTTCCGAAAAGCTGCCGTTTAAGACCAATATTTTTTTCATCCTGTCCCTCACCCCGAACATCTCCGCCAAAGCCGCACGATCGGCGGCGCAGCCGATATTTTTAAATTGGTTTACATCATCCTCGCACTTAAAACCGTAGCCGTAGGTCACACCGACAAAGTTTATACCCGCATTTTCGGCACCCAGCGCATCATTGTCGCTGTCGCCCACCATAAGTATCTCATCGTTCGGGCAGCCCAACTGGCTGATAACAAGCTTTATTATATCGGCCTTGGTCATTGTTGCCGCCGCATCGGAGCCATGCATTATATCAAAATATTTTGCTATGCCCTGTTTTTCAAGCAGCTTTATTGCCTGATCCTCGCGCTTGTAAGTGGCAACGGCAAGTTTAAATTTGGTTTTAAGTGCCGAAAGACACTCCGCAATGCCCGTATATTTTTTTGCAAGAAAAATATCGCCCTCGCCGTAGCGTGCGCGGAAAAATTGTGTTGCCTTGTTTGCCGTCTCCTCCTCCATATCGTAAAGTTCAAGCAGGCGCTTTTTTATGGGCGGGCCGACAAAACTCTCCAGCTGCGGCCTTGTAAGCGGCTTGAAGCCCATTTTTTCAATCGTGTATTCAAGGCTTTTAACAACACCCTCGCCCGTATCGAGCAAGGTGCCGTCAAGGTCAAAAATTATTGCTTTTATATTTTCAAATCTGTCCATTTTTTATCCTCTTTAAAAATCGTAATTGCCCGCTTTTACCTCAAACTCCCAATCAAGTGCGGGCGAAAGTTCGTGCAGTCTGGTCTTGATATAGGCATTGAGTTCCTCCGCGCGTTCCACGGAATACCTGTACTCGGTCTTAAACTCGGGCTTGGGTATATTTATGCCGCGATAGCCGTCAACGCCCGCGATATAGACCTTTCCCGCCCCCGCCTTTTTAAGAAAGCGCATAAGCATAACAAAGGCATTGTCCGCATACTCGGGGTCCGCGCCCTCGTCGTAAAGCGCGCCGTAGTTTATGGTATAGTCGAAAATGCCGTTTGTCTTGGTCACGTTTGATGTGGCGATAACCTTGTATTTATGCTCGTTTTGCGCCAATTCCGCCGCAAGCTGTATGTAACGCTTGGAGTTGCATAAAAACACATAGTCGCATCTTATATCTTTGGGTGCGAAATTTATCGCTATAACAATGCTGTTTTCCGCCCTTTTTTGTATTTTATCGGCATATCCCTCCTGAACGCAGGGGCCCAGCACAAGTATCTCTTTTCCTCCCAGCAATCCCGAAAGTTTTTGTATATCCCGCGTATCGTCAATATCGTTTGACTGATATTCGCGGTAAAGTTTTTCTATATAATCCTTGTCATACATCAGCTTTTTTTCATTGTCGATACGTTTTAATATCTCGTCAATGCTTTTTACCGACAAAGTCCGCTTGCCCACAAGCGCCGAAACATAGTTTGGGTGGCAGTCGTTTGAGGCAGCCAGGAAAAAGTGCAGGCTGTAACCCCAGGGCTGCGGCGGGCAAAGCAAAAGTATATCACTGTCTATAGCCTCCAGAAACTGATCTATATTATAGTGTTTTCCGCAAACCTTGTTAAGGTGCATCACAAGCAGTTCTATCGGCGCATTTCCCGCGCTTTTACCCATACCGTAAATAGTGCCGTCAACAAGCACCGTGCGCTCTGTATTACCCGCAAGAAAAGCGATGCAGTTGGCATACGCCATCTGAAAATTATTGTGCGCGTGATATCCAAGCGCGATATCGGGCGAAAGTTCCGCATTTATCAGCTCAAACCAACGCTTTAAGCTGTTTTGGTGCAGCAGGCCGTAGGTATCCACCATAGACACCGCGTAAGGCTTCACCTCGTTTGCAATGCGTATCAGATCGTGCATTTCATCATCATTGTAGCTTGTTACGGAGACCAACTGCGCAAACACCCTGTAGCCCAGTTTTTTAAGTTCCGCACAAAACCGCATTGCAGGCTCTCTCAGATGTTTTTTGAAAATGACCCTTATACAGTCCACTATCGTTTCCGATGCAGGGCGTATATTTTCAAGCGGACAGGTGCCGTAATCTATCATACACACAATTTCGCTGTTTTTTTTGTCAAGCCCCGCAAATATCTTATCCGCGCTGTCGGTATCGGGCATAATGGTCTTGTTTATATCAAATTTCACGCGTGAATCCAGAAAACCGACCTCTATAAAATCCGTGCCCGCCGCCGCAGAACGTTCAAACAGGCTGACTATATGATTGTAGCCGAAATCCCAGTTGTTTATATACCCGCCGTCACGCAGCGTGCAGTCCAGAAGTTTTATATCTCTCACTCGGTCCACTCCCCTTCGGAAAGCTGTTTCAGATTTATTCCCTCAAAAAAATTCTCAAGCAGGGTATCGAGTTTTTCCCACAAAGGAAGCGTTTTACAGGTGTCTTTCCTCTCGCAGGTGTTTACATCGCAGTCAAGACACGCCACGGGGGCAAGACTTTTTTCCGTCAGCCTTAAAATACTTCCCACCGTATATTCCTCGGGGCTTTTGGTCAGGCGGTAGCCGCCTTTTTTGCCGCGCAGTCCCTCCAGATACCCCGCCTTTACCAGCGAAGACACCACACTTTCAAGGTACTTTTCGGATATACCCTGCCTTTTTGCTATGTCATTAAGCGGCACGAACCCTCCGTCGTTATGCTCCGCAAGGTCTATCATAACGCGCAGCCCGTAGCGCCCTCTTGTAGATACTATCATTTCACCGCACCTCCCGTGGATATAAGTCAGTTATTTCTCCATTTTTTTGTCAGTTCTTCAAAGCTTATATTTTCAAATTTTCTGTTGTTCATATAATATATCGTGTCGCAGCGCTGCACGGTGCCCTCTTTATGTGAGATAAAAACACAGGTCTTATCCTGCATTTTTTGTATATTTTCAAGCAGGGCTCTCTCGGTGTTTTCGTCAAGGGCGCTCGTTGCCTCGTCAAGCAGCAGTATCGGTGCGTCTGTCAAAAAAGCCCTTGCAATGGCGATACGCTGTATCTGTCCCTCGCTCAGGCCCAGGCCGCGTTCGCCCACCACCGTATCGAGGCCGTTCGGCAGATTTTCTATCACCTTGCGGATAAGCGCATTTTCGGCTGCCCGCATAATTTCCTCATCATCGGCATCGGGGCGGCAAAAAGCGATATTTTCCCTTAAAGTACCCGACAGCACCATATTGCCCTGCGGTACATACGCAAACAGGCATCTTGTATTTTTATCGGCCTTTATCCTGCCGTTTTTTGTTTTAAAATAAACCTCGCCGCTCTCCTGCTCTATCAGCGCAAGAAACAGCTTCATCATCGTGCTTTTGCCAATGCCCGACGGTCCCGCGATAGCCGTTACACTGTTCTTTTTGACCGTCATATCCGCATTTTTCAGTATCAGCTCGTCTTTATAGCCAAAACGCACGTTTTCAAGCACCAGTTCCTCAATATCCGAATAAAGTTCTTCGGGAGACTTTTCAAGCGGTTCGCCCTGCTCGTCGTCAAGGGCTTCCAGTTCCATTACACGCTCCGCCGATGCCGTCATTGAGTAAAACTGCGGTATAAGCCCGCTCATATCCCGCATAGGCGCCTTTATCTGATCGATTATCTGCAAAAACGCGGTCAGCGTACCAAAGGTCAGTACGCCGCCTTTTATCTGCAAAGCGCCCCATATAAGCGCCGCATAATAACCGCCCGTAAACATAACGTAAACGCCCGTGTTTGCGATATTGCTCACAGTATTGCGTTTAAGCGCTATTTTAAAATATTCCCGCTGGCGCTTGTCAAGGTTGCCGCAGACGATACTATTGTTTGAAAACGACTTTATGACAACCATATTTTCCACACATTCCTGTATGTAGGAACGTACCCTGCCCGCTGCCGACTGCTGTAATTTGTGCAGATATTTGAAATGCCTGCTGTATATCCTTGCGGCAAGTGCCACCGCAACACCCACACCGCAGACTATAAAGGTAAATTTGTAATTTATGGATATAAGCACCGCCATACCCGCAATAAGGCGCACGCCCATTGAAATGGCGCTTGGCACTATGCTTATTATCGCATCCACTATCACCTGTATATCGTTTGTAAAGCGGTTAAGTATCTCGCCCGAATGAAAGTTGTTCAGCTGAGTCTGTTTTTTGTCGAGAATACAGTTGAACAGCCCCTGCTTCATACGCATATCTATCCTGTTGTAAGCGCGCACGCCGACATTGCTGTAAAGCACGTTAAAAAGGCCCTGCATTGCAATAACGGCGAAAATACTCATTACCGCCGCCGCAAAGCTGCCGTTTGAGTCCCCCGTCACAATGTCGAGTATGCGCCTTGAACAAAGCGCAAGCAATATAAAACCAAACGATATGCAGCCCGTAAAGACCGCAAGCAGCGCCACCCACCACAGCTGTCCGCGCGTATATTTGTATATCCATTTAAGGGCCGTAACAGACTTTGTTTTATTCATATTTTTCCCTTTAAAAATCCCCCGCCAAGTGCGGCAGGGGATAAAAATTTTTATTATTTATTTTCTTTGTCTTTGTACATCGTTTCAATATATGCCAATACAAGCGGCGCAACGCCCTTTGCATCGTTCTGCACCACAGGCTCGCTCATATAATATTCAAACGAACCGTCACGGCGAAGATTACCCTCGGGGCCGAGACCCGCAACAAGGCAGATGCCGTCCATCTGAAGCTCGCCGTCTTTTTCGGAGATATATTTGTCGCAGATGCCGTCAAGCGCCTTTTTGCCGTATTTGTAGTAGCTTTCGTCAAGTATGCCTATACGCACGCTTTTCATAATGGCATAAGCAAAGATAGCGCTGCCGCTGGCCTCAAGATAGTTTTCGGGACGGTCGCCCATATTTACCACCTGATACCACATACCGCTTTCGTGCTGGAATTTCAGCATAGAATCTATAAGTCCCTTATAGACATCCGAAAGTGTCTTTTTCTGCTCCGCCATAGTTTCGGGCATAATATCGATAGTATCGACAAGCGCCATTGCAAACCAACCCAAAGCCCTTAACCAGAAGTTT
>CAMNCZ010000022.1 GCA_946534775.1 uncultured Eubacteriaceae bacterium | reverse complement strand
ATGCCGCATATAAGCGTGCACACAGGCAGGCTGAACTCCGCCGAAATGGCGGATTTTATGCGTGAGGATAATTTGGTTATAGATGCGACCCACCCTTATGCAGCAGAGGTGACAAAAAATATAAAAATTGCCTGTGAAAGCACGAAAGCGCGGTATTTAAGGTTGCTGCGCCCCGAAATTTTATCGGATGATATACGCTGTGCAAATTCTACGGAAGAGGCGGCTCGCCTGCTTTTAAATACCGACGGAAATATTTTTATCTCTACGGGCAGCAAGGAACTTGAAAAGTACGGTATTATCGACAAAAGCAGGCTTTGTGTGCGCGTTTTGCCGACCGATGAGGCAAGGGAAAAATGCGAAAAACTGGGGCTTAAAAATGCGATATACGCAAAAGGCCCTTTTAATAAGGAAGAAAATTTAAGCCATTTCAAAAAATTTGATATAAAGTGGCTTGTAACGAAAAGTTCAGGGCGAGCGGGCGGTTTTGAGGAAAAACTGAGCGCGGCGCGGGAACTTGGCATAAATGTTATTGTGATAAAGCGCCCCGACAGCGAAGAGGGGCTTGACTACGAACAGGCGGTGGAGTATATTGACAAACTTTATAACTAAGCCCGAAGATATAGAAAAACGCAGTTTTGAGATAATAACCGCGGAACTCGGTGCGCGTGTTTTTCCCGAGGAGAGGGCGGATATAATAAAACGGGTCATACACACGACCGCCGATTTTGATTATGCAAAAAATCTCGTTTTTTCGGAAAATGCGGTAGGTAACGCGCTCACCGCCATAAAACGCGGGGCGCGTATAGTTACGGACACAAATATGGCGTTTTCGGGCATAAACAAAAAGATAATTTCAAGCCTTGGCGGCGAGGTACTGTGTTTTATGGCCGATGAGGACGTTGCGGAACAGGCGAAAAAGCGCGGCATTACGCGGGCAGCGGTCTCGGTGGAAAAGGCGGCGGCGCTTGAGGGCGAACTTATTTATGCAGTCGGAAATGCGCCAACGGCACTTTTGCGGCTATGCGAACTTTATAAAGAAAATAAAATTTCACCTGCACTTGTTATCGGTGTGCCCGTGGGTTTCGTGAATGTGGTCGAGGCCAAAGAAATGCTGATAAACAGCGGTATGCCGTATATTGCGGCAAGGGGGCGCAAAGGCGGCAGCAATGTTGCGGCGGCCATAGTAAACGCCCTTATCTACAAAATAAAAAGGTGATCGAATGAATGATCGGATGAATAGAATAAAAATCGGAAAAAAAGCGGCTTTTCTGTTGATCTTAATGATATTTGCGGCGGTGTTCACGCTTTTGTATCTTGGCTTTTACGGCAACAAACCGCAGATATTTACCGATATAGTAATTGAATATACCGCAATGCTGCTGCTGAACAAGCCGCCCGAATGTACGCTGATATTTTTTCTGTGCGCGGCGGGTGTGATATTTTATACACTTTTTTTTGTAAAACAGAAAAAAAGCGGGGATGCACCGCCAAAAACGACGGAACCCGCTTTTTACGGCCTTTGTGCGGCTGCGATCGTTTCGGTGATCTCGCTTGTGCTTTACGGTAAAATAAATTTTGCCGCTTTGCTGTTTTTGGCGGTCGGCATCTCGGCATATCTTATAAAAAAAGAATTTTTGAAATACGGCATTTTGCTGCCTGTATTTGTACTTTATGCGGTATTTGGCATATACAGGGTATACGCACTTTTCGGCGGCGGCTATATTTTCAATACAAATAAAGGTGTAACGGTATCGCTTGTTGTTTCGCTTGCGCTTATTATTGCGGCAAGGTTTTTAAAAAACGGCGAAAAGGTGCTTAAATATGCGTGTCTTGTAATGCAGATATTTATACCTCTTCTGCTTTTGCTGTTTTTTAACGAAAAATATTTATACAACGGTGAGATAATTACGCTGAGTGTGCCTTTAAGGGCTAAGACAGCAGTCGGGGCGGCAGCTGCATTATTTATTTGCGAGGCGGTAATAAGGCTTTTAAGGGCCGAAAAAGGCAGGTACATAATAAATTTCGGTACCTGCGTTTCAATAATGGCATACAACAGCTATATCGGCCTCGGCGCGATAATGCCGCCCGATCTGCACCATTCGTTTGAAAATGTCAGTGCATATTTTCAGATATTTGAGCAGGGACAGATACCTTTTAAGGAATATATGCCCGTTTCGGGGTTGTACTCGGTCATTGAGGGCGCGTGGTTCCGCTTTTTCGGCGGCGGCATATTTGCAAACTACAATATCTCGCAAAATCTTTTTTACCTGTTTATAATTGCGCTTACGCTTTTTATGCTGAAAAAACGCTTTGACGAGACAAGCCTTCTGCTGTATTCGCTTATCTATGTAGTGCCAAATTACAACAGGTTTATTTTTATACTGCCGATAATGCTTTGGCTCAGTGATGAAAATTTGATAAAAAAGCCCGATGTATGGCTGAAAGTCTGGTTTTTGACAAGCCTTTTTCACGGCCTTTACTATCCGCTTGTCGGGGCTGCCGTATGCGCCGCTTTTATGCCGCTCGGGCTGTATATTGCGTATAACTATGCAAAAAACGGCAGTCTGAAAGTTGATATCAAAAAAATCTCTTTTTGGGTGAAATGGGCGCTTTGCCTGCTGCCCGCAGTCTTGTGCATCAAGCTGCTTTTCGGCACATATCTGCATATAAAGGCGATGGGCGGTCAAACCGTATATGCGGACGGCCTTACGTTTTTCGGCAGACTGCCCGAGGGACTGATGCCGTATATAAATACCTACGGCATAAAAATCGCCGTAAGCTATATATTATCCTTTGTAGTGCCTGCGGCGGCGGTATGGACGGGATTTGCCGCGGCGCTGAAATTCGGCGGAGTTTTTATCGAAAACAAAAAGCCCGTTATAAATAACGCTGTCGGTCTTTTGTGCGGAATTTCAACCGTGATAATGCCATTAGTGGCTTATACATCCACCTTTGTGCGCGGCGAGGGTATTTTCGGCAGAAGCGGCGGCATAATGTACGCGGCCGCGGTAATGCTTGCGGTGCTGACGGCAAAATATGTCAAAAATACGACCCTTCGCTTGGCGGCCTTTGCGTTTATGGTGTTTATACCCGCCTGCACCGCGGATATAGGCTATAACGACAATGATGCGAAACTGTCGCCGTTTTACTATGTAAACGAAGGTTACGAATATATAAAACGCGATAACTGTCCGCTGCTTGGTGAGGGATTTATCAAAAGCGATATTGTGTCTTTACTTGATAACGCGCTTGAAAAGGCCGAAACACTCGATAACAGCAAAAAATATTACGCGCTTTTCGACACTTTCGGCGAGTATTGTTTAAGCGAAACAAAAGCAGTCGGAATGATTGAAAAAAGCAACGTAAAAGGCTATGAAACGGCAAAAGAGACTGTGAAGATATTAAGGGAGAACAAGCCCGTTGTCGGAACCCTTTTAAATACTTATGAGCATTATTATATGAATCACTGGCTGCTGACTTCGGGCGAATACGTTTATTCCGAAAAAGACAAGATGTTCCACCCGAATACCAATATGCCCGCAGAAGAGGTACGCCACATAAACGAGGCTTTTTCGGCGGGAGAGCGCACTTATTCATTTGACTCTGTTGCGGCGGCGCTGGGAATGTCTATGCCGTCACTTGCCGAAAACTGTTTCGAGCAGAAAAATATACAGTTTGGTGTTTACGCCTACGGCGGCGGCAAAATGATAGAAACCGAGGATATATACGGCGATACGGCGGATTTTTTATATATAAGATTTGCCGATACGGACAAAAAATATGTCTACAGTTTTTACAATGACCCGTACACACAATATGCAAATATAAACGGAATATCGAAATATCTGTATAAAAAATACGAAAACAAGGATAAAACAGCAGCCTTTTTGTGGATAGATGAGGACGGCAGCCAACACATATATAACTGTGCGTTTGCCGGCGGCGAACTGCTTATCCCGCTTGGCCTTGATGCCAAATGGCTTTTCGGCACGCACAACGCGGTTTACACGGAAGTTTTTGAAAACGGTGTATCCGTACCGACAGAAATAGAAGATATAAAATTTTTAAAATTGAGAGAAGTGAAATAAAAGGACCCCTCGGCTGCGGAAGATGCGGTCGAGGGGTTTTATCGTGTTGTATTCAGCTGTTTATAAATACCGCAAGTTCTTCGGGAGTGCCGAGGATATGTACATATTTCGGGTCTATATCGCTTATGTAGATATCGCCGCCCTGCTTTAACAGATAGTCGTAGATAGGCGCGACATATTTTTCGCCGTTGACAAGTTCGGGGTTTGAACCGTAGTAGTCGCCGTATAGTTTTGCGTAAAAAGCACAGCTTTTGAAATAATAGGCGCCGAGTGTGCAGTTATCGGAAATACGCTGTTTTTCCTTTATTTCGACAGCCCTGCCGTTTTCGTCAAGACGCACAAAACTCCAGTGGTCGCCCTCCGCTTTGAAACAGGGGATAAAACCGTCGCCTTTAAGCTGCGATGTGTTCATTTGGCCGCTTTCGACATAAGTGTCGATATTGTATATCAAAAGGCCGTTTTCCTCACTCCAGTATTTGTTTGCAAGCATTGCGGTAGTTGCCTGGCCGTCTGTAAGATAATCGAGAATGATTATATGATATTCGGGCAGAGATAATTCTTTGCACTTTGTATCTATAAAAGTGTACACATCCTCTTTTTCATCGGCCATAGCGATAAATATATATCGCTGCGCCGCATCCTTAAAGCCTTCCAGACTTATCATAGAGTACTCAAAAAGCGTTTTGCCCTTTGCCTCTATCATATATTTCGGCTTGTCGTAGCCGCATTTGCGAAAACGCGCGCCAAGCCCGCCCATAGTGATAACTATATCAAGCTTTTTTGTTTCAAAACCTTTCGTTTCAAATTTTTCCGTTTCATTTTTTTTCATTGGCTTTCACCTTCTTTTTTGCATCTGCTTGCTTTGCATATCTCGTCAAGCTGCTCGGGTGTGCTGTTCAAAAATTCGTCGGGGCGCACAGTGCGGTCGTCAACATAAAACCCTTTATGACCCGGCCACGGTTTACCGTAGATTATTTCGTCATAAGGGATGTCCCACTTTTTCAGCCATTCCGAAAGAATAGCCGCCGTGTGCTTGTTTATAAGCCCCAGATTACCCTTGTAACTGTTCATATTGCGCGATGTGAACAGAACTATTTTTGCACCGTTTTGTTTGTAATAGCGCAGTTTCTCTATCATTTCGGGATAGGGGATAAGGTCCTCGTAACGCTCCTCTTTTTTCTTTATCGGGCAGAGTGTGCCGTCAATGTCAAAAATAAAAGAATATTCACTGTACATCAGCTTCCAGCTCCTTTAAAATATTTTTTGCGTTAAGTATAAAACCGAATACTTTGTACGGGTTGTCAATATGCAGCGGCAGCATCGACAAAAACAGCGATGCCTCATATATACGCACCAAATGATAGTCAAATCCCGCTTCTTCCAATTTTTCACGGAATATCTGCTTGTATATGCGGTTGTCGAAATTTATTTCAAGCTTTGTTTCAAGCCCGCTTGTTATCTTTATATCGAAAAGCGCGTTGTTGAAAAAATCGTAAAGGCCGCATATAGAGTGACTTAGCTTTGCAAGGTCGTAGTAGGGATCGGTCCACAGCTCCTCCTCGGTCAAAGCACCCTTGGGGTCAATAAATTTCAGCGTTTTTGTGGCACGGTTGTACATCGTGTTTGAAAAACAGGGGTCGCCGTGGCCTATAACGCTTATACACGGACATTTTTGACGGCCTTCTATCTTGTTTTTAAGCGCAAAATACTTTTGCGTGATATCGTCAAGTGTGTCGCCCGTACCCGCCTCAAGCAAGGCGGCTATTTTGGCATATTCGGGTGTGGATTTAAAATCCTCCAGACGGGTCTGTACTTTTTTTGTGTAAAGCTGTTCCGCCGTGTGCCTGTATTCCTCCGCGCTGCATTTTTTGCTTTTTCTTGCTTTAAAAAAGAAGAAATATCGGTTTAGAAGTTCCGAAAACTCCTCCGCACCTATCGAACCGTGTATCCATTTTACGGCAAGGTCGGTTATATGCAGGCGCTCCATAGTGTAGGAGGCGCTGTCCTTGTCCTCCTTGTAGTCAAAGGGCATAACAAACCAAAATTTCATCTCGTCGGGCAATAGGTGGTAATAGGTGTACTCGCTTTTTATCTTTTTTTTGTTTGACGAGGTTTTTGTTATTATGTAATCGTTGCCTTTTAGTGCGTTGAAGTAGCGTGAATCGGGCGTTCCCATTATATAGCTTATAAAATTTTCAAATATGCCTATATCGATAATGCCGTCCGCCTTAAAACTTTCGCGTATATCGGCTGCGGCGGTTTTGGTGCCGCTGTCGGGGTCGATCTTTCCGCAAAACGCAAGGTATGATGTCATATCGGGAAAAACGAGTGCAGCCGTTGTGTTATCTGCGTTTATCCTGTACGCCTCGTCAATGTAAAGCAGCTTTTTAAGCGATAAAGCGGCCGCTTTCGCATCCGTTATTATATGGTCGGAAAATATATGCAATACCTTTGTCTCGGGTTCTGCGGGTTCTGCGGCAAGGGTGCGAAACTCAAAAACCGAGTTTACCCTGCGCCACACGCAGTCGGGGAAAATTTCTCTGATGCACTCCATACACCTTTCTTCAAGCCTTTTTTTGCGCACCATAACATCGGCAAAGCCCTTTTTGCCGATTATGTCGGTGATTATCTCGCTTTTTTCGTTGGTATCGTCAAAGACAACATAAATTTTCATCTGTCTTTCCTCCCGCAAATAAGGGTAAATATCTCAAGTATGGCATAAAAAACAGCCATTGTGATCACGCTGACAAAAATAAACCGCAAAAGCAGCACCGAGCCCGAGCCGCGCATAGCTGCGTTAAGGTAGCCCGATACAAAACCAACTGCGTCGTTTGTGTTTTCGGCACGGTTTATAAGAAACATACAGCCTATCTCCGTTATCCAGGCGCAGAGCGAAAGGATGTATAAAATTATGCCTTTGCCCGTTATAATTTCTGACATTTCGCCGTAAAGCCTGTTAAGATAGCCGAGTATTTTAAGGGCGGTAAGAGTCTGCGTGCCCGTGCCCGATTTTATAAGATAGCTTTTCCAATATTTGTGTATACTCGGAAAAGCCGCGTATATAAAGACAACAAGCACGATAAACGATACAAAAATTATGTATACTCCCGCTGTTTTGCTGTTGCCGAAAGCGGGCAGAAACAGCAGCAGCGTCACCAGTGCAAGGGTGTCCGCAAATCTGTCCGTCAGCACGATAACGGCGCCGCGCAGATAGTTTTTTATATTGTGGCCGTAGCAGTACATCTGGAAAAATTCGCCCGTCTTAAACGGCAGCAAAACCCTGATAACGGCGGCTTTGCAGTATTGTTTCAAGTGTGCGCGAAGGCTCATACCGCAGCCCAGCAGCGCAAAGTACAGCCTGAATGCCTTTAAAAGATGCACCGTAACGGCAGCGCCCGCCATAAGCACGATACCGTCGGTGTCAAACCCCGCAAACAGTGCGCAGGGGTCTCTGTAAAAATAATAAAATAACAGGGCCGCCGCGGCAAGGAAAGCCGCATTGACCGCATAATAAACCTTTTTTGACATATTTATCAACCCATTCGGCTCAGTCCGCGCTGCTGTAAATTACCTGTGCGCTGTAGCTTTCGCGCGGTGTGTCGCGGTGTTCGCCGTCAATAAATTTTTTCTTGTTTGCCATATAGCCGAAAAGCAGTTTCAGTACGGTTATGGCCTGATTGACCATTTTTACGTTTGATACCTGATCGTCCTCACGCCAGATAATCGGGAAAAACTTTATTTTGTGTTTATAGTACGCAGAGCCGAGTATCATACAGTAGTTGAACATAAGGTTATCCTTGTATTTAAGATAAAACTTGTCCTTTAATATCGATGTTTTGTACATATTAAGGCCCGAACCCAGGTCATAGACTTTTATGCCCGTACCGATGGAAAACAGCATATCATACACCCTGTTGCCAAAGGTGCGGAATGCAGAGTAGCCTTCAAGCGAAGAACCTTTCATAAACCTTGCGCCCAGAAAACAGTCGTGATCGGCATATTCGCGGGTTTTAAGATAAGGCAGTATGTTGGAGATATCGCCCTGATCGTCGCCGTGCAGCAGTATAACATAGTCGAACCCGTTTTTTTGCGCATAGTCAAAAGCTACCTTATGCGAACCGCCGAGACCGTAGTTTTCGTGGTTTCGCAAAACACTCGCCTTTATCGGCAGGGGGTGCGCTTTTAAATATTCTATTGCGGCATTTTCGCCGTTGTCGGTGCTGATGTTGTTTATCACGATAACTTCACTCAGATACGAACATACTTCATCCGTTAGCTGCGCAAGTACCCTTGTTATCTGCTTTTCGCAATTATACATAGGTATAAAAAGTAAAATTTTGTCCATTTTTGTGTTCCCTCTTTAAATTTTGCTGTAATATCCTGTAATATCCTGTCATACAGCCTATATTAATTATATCATACCGCAATAATAAGTGCAACAAGCATTTGTCATACAAAACATAAGTTGGATAAAAAAAGCGCAGGGCCGAATTTTGGGTCCTGCGCTTTTAAAGTATATTATTTTTTTAAGCCTATACGCACAAGTGCGCGTTTAAGCGCAAGTTCGGC
>CAMNCZ010000021.1 GCA_946534775.1 uncultured Eubacteriaceae bacterium | reverse complement strand
CAAACGGAGGGAGAATAAATTATTCCGTCTTTATTGCTTCCAGTGCGCTTATCTTTGTTGCTGCCCTGTTGGCGGGATAATAGCCCGATGCTATACCGACAAATACCGAAAACACCACCGCACCCAAAGCAAGCTGCCACGGTACTACCGATATTCGGCTTGAACTCGTAAGCAGAGTGTTTTTTATTTCTTCCCAAGGCTGACCCTCAAGGGTGCTTCTGAGTGCCACATAATTTATAACATACGACAAAAGCACACTGCCGACACTGCCGACAATACCGCCTATAAGGCCTATAAACGCCGCTTCAAGCAAAAACATTTTGCGTATATCGCCCACAAAACAGCCAAGCGCCTTCATAACGCCGATCTCGCGTGTACGCTCGCTTATAGCCATAATCATAGTGTTCATAATGCCAAGGGCCGCAACAAAAAGGCTTATAACACCAAGTCCCGCAAACATAAGCTGCTTTTGGTTTGCATCTTTTTCAATATTTTTGCGGATACTTTCCATTGACGAAGTTTCATAGCCCATTGATTTTAGTGCATTATCCACCGTCGGCACGTTTGCTATATCATCCGCTTTTACCCTCAATAAGCTGTAGTTCATTCTGCCCGTTGTTGATATGCCGTATTCACGCTTAAACTCGTTTATCATTTCGTTAAGTGCGGAAGTGTCCATTATAATGCTGTAGCTCAGCATAAAATTTTTACTGTTGTCTTCTTCCATAATACCCGCCACTTCAAGGTCATATTCTTTTTTCCTTGTCTTGCTGTCGCCGTCGGATATAGTCAACACAAGTTTGGTATTCATCGGGTCAAAATACGGGTCGGGCGGTTCCGATGTGGTACCGTCGTCATTGTACATACTGTATATATCTATCATATTGTAACCCTCGGGGCGCATAGTGTCGGTAAAATCATAGACCGAGTATCTCCCCAGGTCAACGCTGTTTTTCTTTGCCTTTGATATAAGCTTGCCCTCATACACCTTATAGTCAAACTCTTTCAGATCATCTGCATAATAGCCTATAACATTCGGCCACTTGTTCAAATATCTTCCGTCTGCCGTTCTTACCGTAATATCCAGGTCGCTGGTGGAGAATTCACTCATTACGCCCTCCACGTTTGCAATGGCTTTTATCTGCTTGATGTCGGAATCATAAAGCTTTTTATTGCCCTTTGGGCGAACCTCCACAACGGAAAGGTCACCCATTTCATTAAGCATTTCCTGCATTGAAATTTTCATAGCCACACCGAAGGATATCATCAGCACGACCGAACAGCAGCCCACAACAACGCCGACTATCGTCAGTATCGTTCGGCCTTTATGCCTGAAAAGATTGTTAAGGCAGGTCCTTATCAAATCCGTTGCTCTCAATTCTGATCCTCCCAATTCACCTTAAACGAGTCTTTTTTCTTTTTTCTTTTTCTGATAATTATTATTGCGGCAATTACCGCAGCTGCAATGCCGCCGCCTATTGCAGCGGGCTTTTTCCAGCCGCCGCTCGGTTCTTCCTCTTCCGCGGAAAAATCTTCTTCATAATCCACCGGCATATCTTCCTCGGCCTCATAGCTGAGATTGAATATACGTTCTTTTTGCTTTAAGTTTGCATCTTCATAAGTTATTTTTATGCTGACATCATTTTTTCCGGGCATATCGGGCTTAACAATAAAGTTGATATTGCCGCTTTTGCCTGCTTCAAAATTACCTAAATTCTGCACCCTCTGCACGGTTTCCACATCGCCGAGAATTTCTGCACGCACATTGCACACTTCGCCCTTGCCTTTGTTGATATACTCTACAGAAAAAGGATATTCCTCGCCTACTATACCCGGTGTCTGCATTGTGGGCGGAGTAAATTCCATAAGGTCGGGTTTGTAAAGCGGTATTGATACGCTTTGCGTACTGGTCGCCTCACTGCGCTGCTTGTCCGAAACATACTCGTATTTGAATGTTACACTTACATTTGACGAACTTTTGTCCGAATTTGGCAGTGCATACATCTGTATTTTCTGTCTGCCGCCTGCGCCCGCCGCAATATTATCGTAATAGAATGTGTTTGTACCCGTTGTTATAGCTATAGCTTCACTTGGTTCAAGCGTCATTGTAAGGTTTTGAACGGGTACGCTGCCCTTGTTTTTAAACCCGATATCCAATACGAAATTTTCACCCGTTGGCACCGAACTTGTACCGTAGCTGTAATTTTCTATAATTACATTGGGTGTAGAGGACTTCATTTTTTCTTCCTCTTTTTCATAATTGAGGACTGCGTGTATTTTAAGTGCTTCATTGCCCGATGTATAGCTTTTATCCGATTTGTAGCTGTATTTAAGTTCCGCGTTTATCGTCTGCGACGCGCTTGTTATCTTTTTGACCGTCTTTGCCTTTACGGTAAAACTTTTGCTTTCCCCCGGTTTTAAACCGTTAAACGCAAAAGATGCGGTTGACGGTGTGATAATTATATCCTCCGTACCTTCTATATTGAGTACCGAGTTCAATATCTCGTCGTGACCGATATTTTTTGCCGTCACAATAAATGAAAATGATGTATTTGCATCAAGTACACCGCCGATGCCGCTGTGTGTAAGCTGAATAAGCGGCGCCGAGGCATCCTTGTTGTTAGGTACAAGCTGTATCGGGAATTTTACGCTGCTTTCGCCGCTTTGATTTTCCTTATTAAGTAAATAATTGTATTTCAAATCGATATTAAGGTTTTTGTAATTGTCGCTTATCTCCTTTACCGTCTTAACGTAAATGTTTATATTTTTCTGTGACTTTTCGGGTATATCGCCCAGCAGATCTGTAACGGAACTTGTCACCATCAGTCCGTCATCCGATGTTATATTTATAACAACATCCTTTGCCGCAATATCGCCAAGGTTTTTGACCGTAACGGGGATAACCGCTTCTTTATCGGCCTCTATCGGCGCTATATTGCCGCGTGTCACCTGCATCACGGGCGAACCCGTTGTGTTCTGCACAACCGCGGGTACGGTAACAACGGCGGTTTCTTCGCCGTTTGTTTTACCCTGTGTACCGCTGTTATAGGTATATTTTACCGTGACCGTTATCTGCTGCGAAGCCATCGCTATCTTTTCTTCCGCACGAAAACGTACTTTCAGCTTATGCGTAGCGCCCGCCTTTATATCGGGTATGTAAGATACGGAACTTCCAACCGCATAAATATCGCCCGAGGTCGATACCGAAACAACGGGATTTACAGCCGATGTCTGACCCCTGTTTTTAAGCAGAAGTTCTACGTCAAACTCCTCGCCCGCTTTAACAGGCTGTATGCTGCTGCGGTTTATATCGATAGGCGGTGCGGGCACCGTATAGGTCGTGTTTCCGCTGCTGTCCGTAGCCGTTTCCACACCCTTTTCGCCCGCTATATTGCACTCGTCTATTTTAAGCGTTATCGTATTTGACGTATACGCCGTTCCACGATATTTTATCCTGAAACTTATAGACGGACTGCCGCCCGTATAAACGACCTGGTCAAATGTAAGCTTATAGCTTAAAGCTTCACTGCCCGACGAAAGCAGTTCGCGCTTTGATATCGTCGGTGAAGAACCGAAACAGCCGCTTAAAGAAATAATGTCGATAGCCTCTTTATTGGCTATTTCGTTTGTTTTTACGCCCGCATCGGTAAGCGTCATTTCAAACTTTGCCCTATCGCCCGCCGACATAAGGCTAAGCTGCACATTAGAACTGTCGTAAAGCGCGTGACTTATAACCTCGGGTGTGGCATCCGCAAAAACGGGAAGAGCCTGAAGTATCAACGTTAAACATAAAAAAATACTGCATATTTTCTTTGTCATTTTTTCTCCTCTGAAAGTTTTATTTTCTTTTATCATCAACGATATTGCCGTCCATAAGCGTGACCACCCTTGTCGCATAAGCCGCCAGATCGGGTTCGTGCGATACCAGTATTACCGTGCTTTGGTACTTGATTGCAAAATCGCGTATCATCTCGATTACCTCGTTTGTTGTCTTTGTGTCCAGATTGCCCGTAGGCTCGTCGGCAAAAATGATTTTTGGTTTTGTGATAAGCGCACGCGCAATACCTACCCTCTGCTGCTGACCGCCCGACATTTCACGCGGATAATGGTGCATACGGTGTTCCAAACCAACCTTTACAAGCAGCTGCTTTGCCAGCTCGTCACGGGTACGTTTGTCAATACCGCGAAACATCAGCGGCGCCGCAACATTTTCTATTGCATTCATTGTCGGTATAAGGTTATATGCCTGAAAAACAAAACCGAAATATCGCTGACGAAACCTCGCCAACTCGTCCTCATTCAGTTTTGAAATGGGCACGCCGCCTATGTACACCTCACCCTCCGTTGGCTTTTCAAGCGCGGCAAGCTGATTTAAAAAAGTACTTTTGCCGCTGCCCGATGTACCGAAAATACAGCATATCTCGCCTTTGTATATATCCAGGTTTATCCTGTCCAGTGCGACCACTATCTCATTGCCGGGTTTATAAAGTTTACGCAGATTTTTCACCGATATAACGGGTTTATTTTCGTTATCCAAATTATCTCCGTCCTTTCTTCCCTTTTCTTCATTATTATACATCAAAATAATCCGGCAATCAATAGAAAAATACAGCAATTCACGCAAAAAAGGGCTGCTGCGTCAAATTCGCCTCAGCCCCATAAATATCGATATTCACTGCTTTTTAAGCGGACTTATCCTTATTTTATCGCTTGTATAGCCTGTTTTTCTTTTTACTATATCCTCTATCTGCGCCACCTCCGCATCGGTAAGTTCGGCACGGTCCACAACAACATCAACGGTCTCGTCGTCTATACGCACATACACCTCTTTAAAGCCTTTTGCCTCAATCATAGCCTCTGCTGCGGTCTCACGTTCTATCCTCTGCTGCATTTCAAGCATAGCGCCTGCCGCATTGCTTTTTTCGCTTGAATCCACGTTTTCATTTGAAAGCATTTCATTCAAAAGCGCCTTTTCTTTCGACCTTGCCTGCTCACGTTCAAGTTTTGCCTGCATAAAATAGCTGCTGTCGCTGCTGCTGTTCACAAAGACCGCCTCGCCCGCAGTCTCGGGGTCGGTCTGCGCAGTACTGCCATTGTCAAGGCTGTCGCTTACCGCTATCTCCGTGTTTTCATCGCTTGACAAAACCGCCGAGTCGTCCCATGCCATTGCCAACTCACCCTCATCTGTCATCATAACCTCGCTTGTTTCGGGGTGAGTGTCTATGTAATTGAGATACCCCGCAGCGCCTATCATTGCCACAAGCGCGGTTATAACTATCTGATTTTTCTTTAAAGCCATAATTATCCCTCCGTTTTATTTCATTTTTAACACTTCTATTTTATGCGCTTCTATGCCCAATAATGCCTGCGCGGCAGAAATCAGTTCCGCCCTTGTTTTTTGGCTGCCGCCGCCCTGCGCAACTATCAGCACGCCCTCTATCTCACGCGAATTTTCGCGCAGCACCACGGGGTCGCCGCCGTTTGTCAGCACCACTTTTTCCTCAAAGCGCTTTTGGTCTTTATCGGTCTCCTCCGTCTTGTCCCTGGCTATTGTCTTTTGCGCACTGCTTTTGTAATATATCACCACCTTTACCCCACCCACGCCCTCGACCGCCGACAGCGCATCTTCAAGCCGTTTTTCAATATCCTCGGAAGCCGTTTCCGATATTACCGGCGTTTTTTCGGGCGGCTTTGTGTCCGCCCTGCCGACTATAAGCAGCAGTATACCCGTTATAAACACTATAAAAATAAACTCTTTTTTTGCCTTAAATAATTTATTTAAATATTCAGCGGCCATTTTCAACTATCACCTTTCCCATATCTATACCGCAAAGTTCCGCCGTTTTTCGCCTTGCTCCCTCATCGGCGCCGTATATCGTCACGCTCTCCACGGCATTTTCCTCGCCAATGCTCACCCGCACCTCATCAGCACCCGTTTGTTTTTGTATCTCGGTTTCAAGGCTTGTTTTTATGCCGTTTATGATAAGTTTCTCCCGCATTGCGCCGTATTCCCGTGTTTCGGCGGGTCTTGTATTTATCGGTGATATTTTTTTTACCCGTATATCACTCAAAGGCGCGCATATCACCGCAAGCAGCATAAGTCCCGCAATAAAGCCTATATCCCGCCTGAATCTTTCACCCGTTATCATCAGCGCAAAAGTGCTTATTATCATAAACCGCGCTATGTTTTCTATATATTCTCTCACATTATGCCCCCATTCCAAGCATCAGTACGGCCGCCGCACCGATAAAAACGATGCTTAGCCCAAGTATCACATAAAACACCATTGCACAGGCGCTGCCCGCCGTTTCTATCATATTTGCGATACGTCCGTCGCCCAAAGGTTCGGCAAGTGCCGCACAGATATGAAAGGTAAGCGACATTGCAAGCACCTTTGCAAGCGGCGCCAGACAGCCCGCCGATAAAATAATTATCAGCGTACCCGCAAGCGAGGACTTTGCATTTGAGATAAGCGCCATAACACCTTCCGCACCCGCCGAAAATACATCACCCACAACAGGCACGGCCTTGACCGCCGTTACCGCCGTTTTTGATGCTATCCCGTCAACACCTGCCGTTACCGCCCTTTCAAGCCCAAGTACTGCCGTAAAAACCATACCGCAGCCACGCAGACCAAGCAGCACAAATTTTTTGATAAGCGCCGCAAGCTTTGTCAGCACCGCCCGCGGCGAAATGCAGTTTATCACGCCGCAGACCGCATAAAAGGCGACACAGGGCATAATAACGGTCTTAATTGCTATTGCAAGCGCATCGGAGGCCGCGTATATCACCGCAGCCGACCCGCCCGCAAGCGTAACTCTGCCGCTTAATGCAAGCGCCGCCGCTACAGCGGGTGCCGCCGCGCCCACAAGCCCCAGATAAAACGACGAAAAATCCTTCATCACAAGCATAGCCTCTTCAAGCGCCCTCAGACAAAGCCCCGCCGCCATTACCCCGCTTACCGCAAAAGCCATATATCCGCTGCTTTTTTCGGCGCCGAAATTAAGCGAGGCCACTATGCCGTTAAGCATACAAATAGCCAAAAGCCCCTTTAAAAGCCCCATACAGCTTTTTATACGCTTAAACAGCATATCGGCAGGGGAGAGTTTTTTAAGCGCACCGCTTATATCGCCACTGAAAAGCTGCGCAAAGATCCCTTTTACATCGCCGTACTCTTCAAGCCGCTGCATTTCAAAAATATCGTAGTACTCCTCTGCCGTATCTGCCGCATAAGTATATTTTGCCGTCAAAAAGGCAAAAAAAGCCGCAAACAGGGCAAGTTTTATCCAAATTTTCATTCTAATCCCCCAAAAAGCCCGAAATAAGGTTCAGTATCTCCGAAATAAGCGGCAAAGCATACACTGCTATAAAGATGCGCGCCGCCAGTTCTATCTTGTCACCCATTGCCTTTTGCCCCGCATCGGAGCAGGCCTGCGCCGTTATCTGCGCAATAAACGATACCCCGACAACTTTAAGCAATATTGCGGTACGGCTTCCGCCCGTAATGTCCGAGATATTTTTGACGCTTTCGGCTATAATGCCTATCTGCGGCAGAAGATATATCATTACCGCAGCCCCCGTGCAAAGCGATATAAGCACTGTTGCCCACGGGGTATATCTTTCAAGCGCCGCCGCAAGTATCACCGCGCACACCACAAAACCCGCCACATTTACAATTTCCATATCATCACCCGCTTACAGATGAAAAAGCGTTTCTATCGCCTCAAAAAGCCTGCTTATATAGCCTATCACCCAGTAAAGCACCACCACAAGCCCCGCAAGTGTGGTCATCATCGCCTGTTCCTCCCTGCCCGCGCGTATCAGCACCTGGTTCAGCACCGCGACCAGTATGCCCACTGCCGCTATCCTGAAAACTATGTTTATATCCATTTTTACACCCCTCATATAAGCAGCAGAGCCGCCATCAGCCCGCACATTATGCGTATTTTCATATCCACGGCCTTATAGCTGTCAATGCGCTGTAAAAGCCTGTTTTCGCACAATTTTGCCGCATTTGTCATCATATCTATGGTTTTTAGCTGAGCCGATCTGTCGGCCGCACAAAGGCAGGCGCCAAACGGCATAAAAACAGCTTTTTCCTCCCCGTCAAGCGGCGTCATATCCATACACTCATTCCAGATATCCTCGGCACGTTTCCCCGCCGCCATACCTTTTGTGAAATTGCCGAATACACCCGTAGTTTCGCTTTTTTCAAGCCCCGCAAAAACATCTTTTACGGGCTGTCCGCTGAAAGCTATCGCAGAGCGCACACAAAACATAGCGCCCGTAAGTTCCCTTATGGCCGCAAGCCTTTGTTTAAGCGAAAAAAGGCCATAAAAAGCATAGTACACGGCCGCCGCAACAACAAGTATCATTCCTGCATATCCTGCCATAGTATCTCCCCCTTTTTGCCGCAGACTGCGCTTATTTTGCCCGTTCCCCTTAAAAATATCGTTCTTTCTATCACATTGTCGTCAATAAGAGGGAAGATATATTTTCTGTTTTTCAGCGACTCTATATCATAAATATGCGCCGTGCAAAGTACTGCGCAGCCGCCCGCCTCCGCCTCGTAAATTGCCTGCATATCGTTTTTTGAGCCTATTTCGTCAAGCACTATCACCTCGGGCGCAAGACTCCGCAGCGCCATTTCGGCCCCTGTTGATTTTTTGACATTACTCAATATATCCGTATTTTCGCCCAGATCGAATGACGGTATCCCGCTGCCGCCAAGTGCCGCTATCTCGCCGCGTTCGTCTATTACCGCAATATTATGGCCCCTGTTTGAAAGCTGCCTTGCAATATCCCTTATCACTGTGGTTTTTCCGCAGGCAGGCGGCGAAGCCACCAACGTCCCCAAAACGCGGTCTTCGCAAACAATATATTTCATCAGCTTGTCCGCGCAGCCCTTTATTTCCCGCGCTATTCTTATATCAAGGCTTGATATGTTCCTGATACCCTTGCTTACGCCGCCCGAAAAGCTGACCGCACCGCCTATACCCACGCGCCAGCCGCCTGCCGAAACAAAGCCTTTTGCAATATCTTCCGAGTATGTATAAAGCGAATATTTGCAAAGCTGCTGCAAAATATCCTCTATCTCTTCCCGCGTTACATCA
>CAMNCZ010000020.1 GCA_946534775.1 uncultured Eubacteriaceae bacterium | reverse complement strand
GATATAATATATTTTGAAATATTGTTTTTTTGACAATTCATAAAAATTTGGGATAAATTAAACTTAGGTTTTGTAAATTATATGCATTAAAGGGTGATTATATGGCAAGAAAAAAGCGGGATATGTCCGATAAACGCAATCCGTCCCGCACAATAAAGATCCATAACCGTGATGAACTTCTGCGCCGTGCGGTTGACGAGCGCAGCGGCAAAAAACGCACGGATAAGAACAACTCGGACAAATCGAGCCGCCGCAGCGAGATACGCGATCAGGTATACAGCCGCAGGCCGTCGCAGCGCAGCACAAGGCCCGCAGAAACCGAGACAGCAGGGAAAAAAAGCAGAAAAAGATCAAAAAAAGACGGCAGTGTAAGGAATAACCGCGCGCCTAAATTGCAGGGCTTTTTCCTGCCGCCCAAGGACGAAAACGGCGCATCGGGCGTAAGCCGCGTGAAGCGTGAGGAACGTCGTTCAACGGCAGCGGCCGCGGTAATAGTGGCGCTTGTGCTGTTTATTGTAATGGTGTTTTACGCAGTGAATTTTTCGATAAAATATATGCAAAGAAAGGTAGTTGCAAACGATACCGTCACTTACGGCAGTATCGAAAGTGCCAAAGTTTGTACGGGCGTTATCGTGCGCGATGAGGTCGTTTACAATGCTCCCGCATCGGGCGAGGCGGTGTTCAACGTGGCGGACAACGACAAGGTCAAGGCAAACACGACTATCTGCACGGTACAGGATACGGCGGCTGTCGCAAGTTTGCAGGAGGACTTGAACGAAATAAACGAAAAAATACTTGAAATGCAAAAGACGCGTGAAAGTGTGTCGGCGGTCACAGATGAGGTAAAGCGCTATAACGCGCAGATAAAGACAAGTGCGGACAACTACGCTTTCAGGCTGGTGGGCGGCGATATAACCACGCTTTATTCGATGAAAAGCGATCTTCAAAAGATGATGGACAACCGCAACCAGAGGCTTTTAAGTGAAAACTCGGGCAGCCTTTCGGGCCTTGCGCAGCAGCGTGCCACTCAGCAGGAGGCTATCAGCAACAGCCAGAATGCGGTGGTCACAAACGATGCGGGCGTTGTTTCGTGCTATTCCGACGGCCTTGAAAGCAAGTACACGGTAGATACCATGGGCGAACTTACGGAAAAGGACACAAATGTCAGCAACGCGGGTTCGGTGCTTGATAAAATGGTGTCGGAGGGCGCGCCGCTGTTTAAGATAGTGCGCTCAAACGACTGGTATATCGTGTCGTATATACCGAATACGCTTATAGAAAACTGGACTGTCGGCGACAAAGTCAGCATATACATACACGGACAGACCGACAGCGAAAGAAAGCTTGAAATGCAGGTGGCAAGCCTTGTGACGGGCGACAAGACCACGCTTGCGGTGCTGAGATCCACCAAATATCTTGTGGATTTTATCAGCACAAGAAGCGTAAGTTTTGAAACATCAAAGGTTATGAACGGCTACAAAATACCGAATAATGCCATTGTTGAACAGACTATGCTGAAAGTTTCGTCGGATTTTGTGCGTGACAACAAGGTGTACAAAAAGACGGGCGAAGATACTTTGACGGAGATGGATGTTGTGCCTGCGGGCAGCAGTGCCGAGGAAAATATGACATATATCCCGTTTGACATAAACCGCCTTAACGTGGGAGATACCCTTGCCCTGCCCGAGGATAAAAACAAGACGTTCACAATAAATGACGTTGTGACGGCAAAGGGTGTTTTTGTTATGAATACGGGCATTGCGGAGTTTACAAAGATAAATCCGGAAAATGCGGCTGCAAATGCGAATTATACGGTGCTTGACCCCGCAGTCAACCCAAATATAAAACTGTATGACCGCATAGTTACGGACACAAGAAACATCGAAAAACAGCAAAAATTGATAGAATGACAGACTGAAAGGGGATATTTTAATTGAGTATTGCCGAAAATTTAAGGGAAATAGAGGAAAAATTAACGTGCGCCGCACAAAAAAGCGGCAGAAAGCGCAGCGATATACTTTTGCTTGCGGTTTCAAAAACCATTGACGTGCCGCATATAAAGCAGGCTGTGGAACTTGGATGCAGGGAACTCGGAGAGAACCGCGTGCAGGAGATATTAGAAAAATACGACCAAATACCGGGTGTGGAATGGCATCTGATAGGCCACTTGCAGACAAACAAGGTAAAATACATTGTTGACAAGGTGAAACTTATCCACTCGGTAGACAGCCTTAAACTGGGCGAGGAGATCTCAAAACGCTGTGAAAAGGCGGACAGGACTATGGATATACTGGTCGAGGTGAATATGGCGGGCGAGGAGAGCAAAAGCGGTGTCGCGCCCGAGGATGCAAAGGCGCTTTGCAGGGAACTTTCAAAGCTTGACAGGCTTTGCATAAAGGGGCTTATGACGGTCGCACCCTACGACCCGATACCCGAAAACAACAGAGTGTATTTCAAAAAAATGAAACGGCTGTTTGACGAGATAAAGGCGGAGGACCTTCCGAATACCGATATGCAGCATCTTTCGATGGGTATGACCAACGATTATGAGGTAGCTGTGGAAGAGGGCGCGGATATAGTGAGGATAGGCACGGGAATATTCGGCGCAAGGGATTATTCAAAATAACAGATAGGAGTATTTTAAAATGGCAGAGAAATTATGGCAGAAACTTAAAAACTTTGTAAGCGGCGCGGATTACGACGAGGATTACGATGACGAATATGAGGAAGACTATTATGAGGACTCTTACGAGGACGATGATGACGGCTACAGCCTGCCGCCGATACGTTCTTACAGAACTTCGCGCACAACTCAGGACAGCGGCCGCACAAGTTCAAAAACAACCTCGGCACGCAGTACTTCTTCCGCACGCAGCACTTTGTCAAGAAACACGATAAGTTTGCAGACGGCGCCCAGATCATCGTCTTCAAGCCGTTCGGCAAAGATAATGAATATCAACACAAATGTGAATATGCAGGTGCTTGTGGCTACCCCAAAAAGTATGGAGGAAGCGGGCGAGCTCTGTGCGCAGCTTAAACAGAAAAAGACCATTATAGTAAACCTTGAAAATGTGGAGCACGATACAGCGCAGAGGATAAGCGACTTTTTGTGCGGCGCAAATTACGCGCTTGACGGTACGATACAGCTTATTTCGGGCGAAATTTTCGTTATTTGTCCTATCGATGTGGAAATAAGCAGCCAGCTGAAAGAAGATCTCAGGACTAATGCGATACAGCTGACATATAATTAAAAAAGAGGGAAAAATATGAGTATGATATCGGAGGTACTTGTTACCTTTTTAAACATTATTGATTATGCAATACTTATCAGGTGCATAATGTCGTGGTTTCCGATAGGCAGGGATAATCCGCTGTATAAGCTGTTATACAGCATTACGGAGCCTGTACTGGGGCCTATACGAAAAATGATATACAACTCGCCGATAGGCAGCAGTATGCGTATGCTGGATTTTTCACCGATTATAGCGATGCTGATAATTTCGGGTCTGCAAAGCGTTGTTATCGGCATATTCCGCTGAAAGCGAGGTAGTATATGTCTGACAAGGATATTTTAAGCCGCGTAACGGATGCCGACGAGAAGATGATGTATGCGCGGGCACTGGATAAAATGACGGCGGCACAGCGAAAGAATATCCCCGCATACACGGCATTTTTTGACCCGTTCAAGCTGAAACGCTTTTGCGAGCTGATAGGATACGCTGATGTGCGCATAGTGACCTACGGCGGTTTTGATGCGGCGGAGCGGCGTATGATAGGCTTTTTCCCCGAATACTGCGAGGCGGAGTTATCGGATTTTCCGATAAAGCCCGTTGAGATAAAGTACAGCCGTTTTTCACGGACACTTACACACCGCGATTTTCTGGGTTCGGTGCTTGGGCTTGGGCTGACAAGGGAAAAAGTGGGCGATATAGTAGTTGAGGACGGGTTTGCCGTGGTCTATGCGGAAAGCGCCGTTGCGGAACATATCGCCGCAAACCTTGAATATGTCGGCCATACAAAGGTAAATACAAAACTGCTTGAAAGCTACTGCCCGCCCGAAAAAGAGGCGGCCGAAAAGACGATGACCGTTGCGTCGCTGCGGCTTGATGCGGTGCTTGGCGGCTGTTTCAACCTGTCAAGGACAAAAACGGCGGAGCTTATCAAGGGCGAAAAGGCGTATATAAACTGGCTTGGCGAAAGTTCGCCGTCAAAGCAGGTGACGGAGGGAGATATACTCACCCTGCGCGGCTGCGGGCGGGCGGTAATAAAGCGGATAAACGGAAAAACAAAGAAAGACAGGGTGCTTATCACCGTGGAAATATACAAATAAAAATGCAATTTTAAGCAAAGGAGAGGACACTATGCTTACACCTAACGACATTGAAAATTTGCAGTTTAAAAAGACGCCTATAGGCTACTCGGTGGAGGAGGTAGATGATTTTATCGACAAAATTCTTGCCGATTACGAAAAGGTGTTCAGGGACAATGTAAAACTCAACAGCAAGGTCGCTATGCTAGAGGAAAGCATCAAGCGCTATGACAATATGGAACAGACCATACGCGCCAATATGGAACTTGCGGAAAAGACGGCAAAGCAGACCAAAAAACTGGCCGAGGAAAAGGCGGATAATATACTGGATAAGGCCGAAATAGCCGCAGAGAAACTGGTCGCTAAAACTTATGAGCACAAAAGAGAACTGGAAAACGAGATATACTCGCTTAAAAAAAGCTACGAACTTTTAAAGACCAAACTGCGCCATATTTTGCAGGCCGAACTGGATATGATAGAAGAAAGCAATGTTGATATCGAGATAGAGGCGGAAACGGAGCGTAAGGCCGTAAGATACAACAACCGCGCCGAAGAGGACTACGAAGAAGAATACGAAGATGATGAGTACGAAGATGAGTACGAGGAGGCCGAAACCCAAGATGATTACGGCGAGGACGGCGGCGGTTACGTTGACGGCGATTACGACCCCGACGAGGACTATGACGAGGAGTTGGAACACAACCCCGAACGCGGCTTTGACGAGGAGGACGGCGGCGGTTATGTTGACGGCGACGATATAGACGATGATTTTGAGGACGATACCGACGAGGACTTTGACGAGGATTTCGACGGTGAGGATTTCGGCTCGGAACTGGGAGATACACCGCTGACGGTGCCTTCGCCCGAAAACTCCAAACGTGCCGAACAGGAACGCAAGTTAAAAGCACTGAGTGAATTGTTTGAAGAGTCGTAAGGAAACACTGATTTTTCAACCTTAAATCAGTGTTTCGTAAGGAAACAAGCAAAAAATTCAAAACCCCCGGGGAGATAATGGTTTATGAGTTTATTTGAAATATTTATCGTGGCTGTCAGTCTGGCAATGGATGCAATGGCGGTATCGGCTTCAAGCGGGCTTGCGCTGAAACGTGCGGGGTTGAAACACGCCTGTATGTTCGGCTGTTACTTTGGCGCTTTTCAGTTTATAATGCCGCTTATCGGCTTTTTCTGCGGCATCGGTTTCGGCGGCTATATCGAAAAGATCGACCATTGGGTCGCTTTCGGGCTGCTGTCGCTGATAGGCGGAAAAATGATATATGACAGCTTTCACGAAGGTGCGGAAGAGACGGAAAACAGGGACGAAGAAAAGATAACTTCGCCCAAAAATATGGTTTTAATGGCCGTTGCGACCAGTATAGACGCACTTGCGGTGGGCATAAGTTTTGCACTGACCGATAATGTCAATATCTGGGCTGCATCCGCAATAATCGGCATTGTGGCCTTTGTGCTTAGTTTTGTCGGCGTACTGGCGGGCAAGCAGATAGGCAGCAAGTTTGAAAAACACGCGGCGCTTGTGGGCGGCGTGGTGCTTATGATCATCGGTTTGAGGATACTGATAACCGATCTGTTTTTCTGAAATTATTTATGAGGAGGTATGGAAATGAAAATACCCGTTACTGTTTTAAACACAAAGCGCACGGTGGAACTTGAGCAGGGTGACAACCTTGTGGCGCTTGCAAAACAACAGGACAAAAAGTCGTTTGTAGCTACCGTAAACGGCGAAATATGTGAACTTACAACAAAAATCGAATATCCGTCAAAGGTAGAGTTTATGGACCTAAGTACAACTTACGGTGTGCGCTGCTATCAGAAAAGCCTGGTGCTTATTATGCTTATGGCGGCGAACCGCGTGCTTGACAATGTGATGATATGGACTGAACACACCGTAAACAAAAACCTTTTCTGCCAAAGCGAGGGCAGGGAACTGACGCAGCAGGACCTTGACGCGGTAAAGGCCGAGATGAAGCGCATTGTAAGCGAAAACCTGCGTATTGAAAAAATGACCGTGCCTATCGAACGCGCAAGGATGATATTTAAGGAATACGGCCTTGAACACCGCATAAAAGCGCTGCAATACATAAAAACACAAAGTGCAAGCATATATAAGGTAGGTAATTTTTACGAATATCTTTACGGACCGCTTGCGCCCGAAACAGGCTATATTACTGTGTTTGACCTGGTAAAATACAACGGCGGCTTTATCCTTCAGATAGAGGACCCGCAAAATCCGGGCAAGCTTTGTCCTTTAAAGGACTATAAAAAGATATGCGCCATTTTTGACGAGTGCAACCGCTGGTCGAATATTATGGGTGCCGATACCGTCGGCTCTCTTAACGAGATAATCTGCAACGGCGGCATAAACGACCTTATTTTGGTATGCGAAGCGCTGCACGAAAAGAAGATAGTGGAAATAGCCGATGCTATTACGGGCAAAAACAAAAAGGTGGTGCTGGTTGCGGGTCCGTCCTCTTCGGGCAAGACCACGTTTGCAAAGCGCCTTGGCGTACAGCTGCGTGTAAACGGCAAAAATCCGCGCCTTATCTCGCTTGACGACTATTATTTCGACAAGGATAAAATTTTGCCCGACGAAAACGGCGAAAAGAATTTTGAAAACCTTGAAGCTATTGATGTTAAGCTGTTTAACGACAATCTGAAAGACCTGCTTGACGGAAAGACCGTGCAGCTGCCCGAGTTTAATTTTATAAGCGGCAAGCGCCAACCCGGCAAGACCATAAGCCTTGGCGAACGCGATGTGCTTATAATAGAGGGTATTCACGGCCTTAATCCGCAGCTCACCAACGAACTGCCCGATGATGCCGTTTACAGGATATATATTTCGGCGCTTACCCAGCTTAATCTTGACGAACACAACAGGATACCCACGACCGATACCAGAATGTTAAGACGTATGGTAAGGGATTTCCGCACAAGGGGTTTTGATGCGGCCGAGACCATAGAGATATGGCCGATGGTGGCGGCGGGCGAGGAAAAGAACATCTACCCGTATCAGGAAAATGCGGATGTGATATTCAACTCCGCCCTTATATACGAATTATGCGTGATAAAACCGCTTGTCGAACCCGTACTTTTCAGGGTACAGCGCGATTGCAGGGAATATACCGAGGCAAACAGACTGCTTAAATTTTTAAACAGTTTTCTGCCCATCAGCAGTGAAAATGTACCGCCAAACTCGCTTTTAAGGGAATTTGTCGGCGGCAGCTGCTTTAAATAAACACATACATATATATAAACACGGGGAATTTTTATGACACTTAAAGAACTGAAAATAGGGGAGTCGGCCGTTATTACGACGGTTGGCGGCGACGGGGCACTCAGACAGCATTTTCTGGATATGGGTGTTATCCCGGGGGCGGAACTTACGCTTATAAAACTTGCGCCGCTTGGCGACCCTATGGAGATACGAATACACGGGTACGAACTGACTTTGCGCCTGGACGATGCGGAAAAAATCGGGATAGAACGCATCGAAAACAAAACGGAGAAAAAGGCCGAAAAAAACAACATCCACATAGAACATCCCGGTCTGGGCGAGGAAGGCAAGTATCACAACAAGGCGGAGGAGGACCCGCTGCCAAATGACGAAATGCTGACTTTTGCGCTGGTAGGCAACCAAAACAGCGGCAAAACAACGCTTTTTAACAGGCTTACGGGTATGAATCAGCACGTCGGCAACTTTCCGGGCGTTACGGTGGAGCGCAAAGACGGCGCTATACGCGGCTATGCAAACACGCTTGTCACCGACCTTCCGGGCATCTACTCTATGTCGCCGTATTCAAGTGAGGAACTTGTTTCGCGTGATTTTGTGCTGCAAGAAAAGCCAAAAGCGATAATAAATATAATAGATGCATCTAATATAGAAAGAAATTTTTACCTTACAATGCAGCTGCTTGAAATGGAGATACCCGTTGTGGCGGCGCTTAATATGATGGACGAGGTGCGAGGAAACGGCGGCTGGATAGATATAAACAAAATGGAGGCTATGCTCGGCATACCCGTTGTGCCCATATCTGCGGCCAAAAACGAGGGTATTGACGAACTTATACGTCACGCGGTGCATATAGCGCATTTTCAGGAACGGCCGTTAAAGCAGGATTTCTGCAATGAAAACGACCGCGGCGGCGCCGTGCACAGGTGTATACACGCAGTTAGTCACCTGATAGAAGATCACGCAAAAAAGGCGGGTGTACCCACTCGCTTTGCGGCCTGCAAGCTTATCGAGGGCGATGAGTTGATACTTGAACAACTCGGTCTGGACAGCAACGAGAAGGAGACACTTGAACATATCGCGGCGCAGCTTGAAAAGGAACGAGGTATCGACCGCAGTGCGGCTATTGCGGAAATGCGTTTTGACTTTATACAAAAAATAACCGAAGAAACGGTGATAAAGCCGCACGAAAGCCGCGAACATATCAGAAGCAGCAAAATAGACAAGGTGCTGACGGGCAAATACACCGCTATACCTATGTTTATACTTATAATGGGGCTTATGTTTTACCTTACGTTCAGCGTGATAGGCGCGTGGCTTCAGGGGCTGCTTGAAACTGCGGTAGGGGCGCTGACGAACATAGTTGATGCTATGCTCACCAAAATGCAGGTAAACGACGTACTTCACGGCCTTATAATAGAGGGCGTATTTGAGGGCGTGGGCAGCGTACTCAGCTTTTTGCCTATAATAGTGGTGCTGTTTTTCTTCCTTTCGCTTTTGGAGGACAGCGGCTATATAGCACGTGTTGCGTTTTTTATGGATAAAATTTTAAGAAGGCTGGGTCTTTCGGGGCGCAGTATCGTGCCGCTGCTGGTCGGCTTTGGCTGTACCG
>CAMNCZ010000019.1 GCA_946534775.1 uncultured Eubacteriaceae bacterium | reverse complement strand
CAATCCCTACGGGATTTTAACTGCTTTAGCAGTTAAAACATACCTGCGGCGCCAAGATTACTATAATAAAAAAATTTTATTTAACAGAAAATATACAATATAAGGGACTGAACCATTGAATATTATCATATTCTTAATGCGACAGCCCCTTAGTAACTTATTTCAATAATTCCACATTTCCGTTTTCGTCGGTGTAGTAAACTTGTTGGACATTGTATTCAAGCGCAAGTGCATCGGCCTTTTCCCTTGGCAGGATAAAAAGCGCGGTCGAAAGCATATCGCCTATCTCGCAGGACACATCTTCACCGCATATAACGGTGGTGCCGCTTTTTCCCTCGGCGGGCATAAGCGTTTCGGGGTCGATTATATGGTGGTACATTTTTCCGTTATATTCGTAAAAACGCTGATAATTGCCGCTTGATATAAGAGAACCGTTGTCTGTGTTTACAACATCTATCATACCTTCGGGGTTTATGGCGTCCTGCACACCTATTTTCCAGGGCTTGTCCTTTGCGATGCCGCGGAAACACGCGACATTCCCGCCCAGATTCACAAGCGCGGAGTCGCAGCCCTTTTCTTTTAAAAGCGCTATGGCTTTATCGGCGGCTATGCCCTTTGCAATGCTGCCCAAATTAAGCGAAACACCCTGTTTTGACAACCTGACGGAATGTCCGTCGTCGCTGTACTCTATGGCGAAAATATCATTAAAAGGCCTTGTCGCCTCCAGTTCCTCGGTTGACGGTACGGCGATATTTCCGTTTTCTATGGCATCATCGCGGTATTTGTGCCACAATTCAAGCGTGGCGCCCATTGCGATATTTATTGTGCCGTCGGTTTTGTAATAATATTCCTGCCCTGAAATTATGGCCAAAAGCAGGTCTGTATCCACGCTTATAAAGTCTTCTTCACCTGCGTGGTCGTTTATTGTTTTTAAATTGTTTACACCGTCATAATTGTTGTATGGGTCGAAAAGTTTGTGAAGCCTGAGCAGTTCTTCGTGTACCGTGTTAAAATATTCGTCGGCCCTTTCGTCGCTGTCCGCATATACCGTAAGTGCGGTCACGGTATCGAATACATCGAAAAACTGCTTTTCGTATTTTTGTATGCTGCTGTTCCCCGTTGCCTTTGGTTGTTCGGGGCGCGTGCAGCCAAAAAGCTGCACAGCTAAACATAAACATATAAAAAGTGATATTATTTTTTTCATAAATTTTTCTCTTTTGAGGTTTGTTCTATGGTTTCAAGTCTCGGCATAACTACATTTAATACCGTGCCCGTCACGCTGCCCATAATAACGCCCGAAACGATAAGCACGGGCAGGTAGCCTGCGGCGGCGGGGTTGTTCAATATAAAAATTATGCCGATAAGCTGGCCGATGTTATGAAATACCGCGCCCGCAACACTCAGGGCGGTATAGCTTGTTTTTTTGCCGATAAGCGCGTTAAGCAGCATTATAACAAAAATTGAAAGCATACCGCCCATAAAACTGAGTGTTCCCGCGATAGCCGCCCGCGTTAAAAACACAAAAACGGATTTAAGTGCATTAAGCGTGACCGCCGTTTTTTTGCCAATGGTAAAAAGCGCATACATCGTTACTATGTTGCTTAGTCCCAGATGTACACCGGGCGGCAGTGCGGGCAGCGGCGGCAGCATATTTTCAAGTATTGAAAGCACTATTATAAGTGCCAGCATCAAAGCGGTCCGTGTCAGTTGCCGTACTTTCATTATTTCGCCGCATCGTTTATGGCGTTTACGGTGTTGCTTGTTTTGTTTGCAAATTCCTTTGCCTCTTTATGATATGAGTCCGCATCTTTCATAGCCTGTTCGCCGGGATCCCATTTTCTCGGTTCGTCTTTCTTTGCAAGCGTGTATTGTTCTTCACCCTCGCTCTCGCTTGGGTCAATTCCCAGTACATACTGCGAAAATACGGCCTGAAGGTTTGTTTTGCCCGTTTTTTCGGTGTAGAAAAGGACGCCTATGCAGATAACTATCGCTATGGCAAATAACCTTGCAATTACTTTTCCGATTTTTGATTCTCTCATAATAAGTCCTCCTATTTTAAAATTTTAAAGTTGTTTTAAAGCTTTCCTTTGTTGTTGAAAACCGTAGTTAGATGGACTTCCTTTATGCGGTATTCACTTCTTATTTTTTTCAGTGCGGCAAGACCCTGCTCGTATGTGTCGTAAAAGCCGAAAACGGTCGGGCCGCTGCCGCTCATCATACTGCCCCTTGCGCCCGTATCGAGCATAGTTTTTTTAATATCGTCTATAAGGGGATAATTTTTTATTGTCACCGTTTCAAGTACGTTGCACATTGTGCCGCAGATGCCGTCAAGATCGCCCGCTTTGATATAGTCTATCATTTTTTCTATATCGGGGTGCGCCGTTACATTCTCTTCGGAATATTCCTTAAAAACGGCGGGGGTGGAAACGTTTATCGGCGGTTTGGCAAGCAGCACAAAGGTGTCGGGAAACGGCGGCAGGGGGGTAAGTATCTCGCCCTTGCCCTCTGCAAGCGCAGTGCCGCGCATAATGCAAAACGGCACATCGGCGCCGAGCTGTTCGCCTATTTTCATTAACTCCTCGTTTGGCAGTGTTACGCCGAAAAGCGACCGCATACCCACCAGCGCAGCCGCACAGTCGGCACTGCCGCCCGCAAGCCCCGCAGCGGCGGGAATACGCTTTTTAAGTTCTATATCCACACCGCTTTTTATATCGCAATATTTTATCATCTCCTCGGCCGCGCGGTAGACAAGGTTTCGTTCGTCACACGGCAGCCACGATAAATTGCTGGTAAGACGGATACCTTTGTCGCGGCTTTTTTTTATGATTATACTGTCGCATAAGTTGACGGTCTGCATTATCATACGCAGGTCGTGATAACCGTCATCGCGCTTGCCCACAACGTCGAGTGCCGTATTTATCTTGGCCCTTGCTATCGCATTTATCATATCCATAGATAAAACCTCACTTGTTTAAAAATCTCTCCGCAAGCTGCTTGAACGACGGCAGACTGTTTATTACCGTCTGCTTGTCAACGCAGTAAGCCATACGGAAATGTCCGGGGCAGCCAAATGTCGAACCGGGCACAAGTATCAGGCGGTAGTCTTTTGCGGCGGCACAAAACGCCTTGTCATCGGGTATAAGCGACTTGGGGAACATATAAAACGTACCCTTGGGCTCTACAATGTCAAAGCCGTATTCGGTAAGCGCCTTGTAAAGTATGTTTTTGTTTTCTTCGTATACGCTTATGTCGCTTGTCATACCCAAAACGCGCTTTATCACCCTTTGCATAAGCGAGGGCGCATTTACAAAGCCCATTATACGGTTTGCGACCGAAACCGCACCGACAACGGCATCAAAATCCTCCATTTCGGACGGGATAACAAGGTAGCCGATACGTTCGCCGGGCAGTGAAAGGCTTTTTGAAAAGCTGTAGCCAACAAAGGTGTTTTTGTAGTATTTTGTAAGATAAGGCACTTCTATGCCGTCAAAAACAAGTTCGCGGTAGGGTTCGTCGCAGATAAGGAAAATGACCGTGCCAAACTCCTGCTGCTTCTTTTCAAGTATTGCCGCAAGGCGCTTTATGTCCTCCTCGGTGTATACCGAACCTGTCGGGTTGTTGGGCGAGTTTATGATAAGTGCGCGTGTTTTTGCGCTTATCTTTTGCTCAAGCTCGTCAAAGTTTATGGAAAAACGCTTTGTATCGGGGCTGATAACCACTTCAACACCGTCAACGTTGTTTATGTAATTATCATATTCGCCAAAATACGGCGCTATAACAATTACCTCCTCGCCTGCGTTTACAACGGCTTTTAATGCAATATTAAGGCCGCCTGCGGCACCTACCGTCATAACAATGTTCTTTTCGGCAAAATTTGTGCCGTGGGTCTTGTTAAGGTAGTCCGCTATGGCCTTTCTGACATCTTCGTAACCTGCATTGTTCATATAGCCGTGTACGAACATTTCGGGCTCTTCGTTGAGTACGTCAAATATCGCCTGCTTCACTTCCTTTGGCGGTACTATCGACGGATTGCCCAGCGAAAAATCGTACACGTTTTCTTTGCCGTACTTTGCCGCCATTATTTTGCCTTCCTCAAACATTGCGCGTATAGCGGAACTGTTTTTTACCAGCCCCTCCATTTTTGCAGATATCATAATTTTATCTGTCCTTTCTAAAATATATTTGTCGATATTTTCTCTTTTATTATAATACAACAAATCGGCGCGGGTTTCAAGTGGTAAACCTTAAAATTTGGATATAAACTGCAATTTTATTTTTGATATGCTTTTGTAAAAAGATGCGGTAACGTGTGTTAAACAATGCAGCATCTGCAAAAACTTACGTTTTAAATTATCAATTCATTTTAAATTATCAATTCATTTAAAAATCAAGGTTTTATGTGAAAATATTTTACTTTTTATGTAAAGTGTGTTATTATGGATTATAGTAAACGACATTTAAAAATGTCCTTTACTATAACCCTGCGGGGCATGCACACGACTGCGTACAAGGAATAAAGCCGCTTTGCGGCTCGCAGTCGGCGCAAGTAAACGCCCAAAGTCCAAAGACTTTTGTCGTTTACTATAAATGATGAATGGAGAATAAAAATTTATAAAATTTATAGATATTTATTGAAAAGTTTTTTTAAATGTGTTATTATTATTTATGGTATAAAAATTACAAAGTTTTTTACTATAACGAGGAGGAGAAATATAATGAAAAAAAGCTTGGTTAAGCTTACAAGTGCCATGCTTGCGGCCGTGCTTACGGTTGGTATGGCTGTTCAGCCCTGTATCGCAGATGTTGCGGCAGATGTTGAAGCGGGCGTTATTGATGTCTATGCAGACAAGATAACAGCAGTGGCTTCGGGCTGGAAAGAAACTGCTTATGTCGAGTGGCTGCCTGTAAGCGGCGCAGCTAAATACGAGGCATATATCAAAGGTGCTTCGGATTCGGCATACACAAAACTTGATGATGAACTTATCAGACAGTATCCCACATACTGCCGTGCAGATGCTGTAGGTATCAAAGCGGGCAGCTATAAAATGAAAGTTGTTGCTTTAAACGCATCCGATGCCGAAATAGCAAGTTTTGAAAGCGACACACTCAATGTTGAAAGCTATAACAGAAACGGTTTTGCTTTTTCATCGGGTTCTTTTGAAAAGGGCGCAGGTCTCGGCGGCTACAAGGCTGACGGTACACCTAAGGATAATGCCGTTATCCTTTATATCACAGATGCAAACAAAAACACTATCACTTATGATATTGTTACAAACAGCAAGGGTGCCAAAACTACGGGTACAGGACTTGGCGAAATTATTAAGCTTTTTGAAAAAGGCTATGAAACAAGACCCTTTATCTTCCGTTTTGTTGGCGAGTTTGCTCCGCCTTACAGCTCGGACAAGTTTAAGCTTAAAGTTACAGATGAAGAATTCCATAACGGTAATAACAACAGCTACCGTATTCTTGATGTTAAGGACAATATGAAAAATGTCAGCACGGGCGGTATCACCTTCGAGGGTATCGGTGCGGACACTATACTTCACTTTAACTTTAACCTTACAAGGGCAAAGGATATAGAAATAAGAAACTTTGCTTTCAAGGATATGACAACAAAAGATGAAGACGGTGTTACGGTAACATCAAATTCAAGCAATTTCTGGGTACACAACTGCGACTTCTTCTACGGCGGTCAGGGCAGTGACAAGGACCAGGCAAAGGGTGACGGTACAGTCGATGTAAAGGGCACTCCCGATTACGGTCTTGTAAACGAAAACCATTTCTGGGATAACGGTAAGGCGCTTCTTTGCGGCCTTGGCGAAAGCTCAAACTACCATATCACCTACGCGCTCAACTGGTTCGACCATTCGGACTCCAGACATCCGCGTACAAGAAACGGCTCTGTACACGTTTACAACAACTACTATGACGGCGTTGCAAAATACGGCGTTGGTGTAACAAGCGGCGGTTCCGCCTTTGTTGAGGGCAACTATTTCAGAAACGTAAACGATCCTATGCTTATTTCGCTTCAGGGTACCGACGGCAACGGCAGCGGTACTTTCAGCGGCGATCCGGGCGGAATTATCAAAGCTTACGATAATATTATGGTAGGTTCCTATCAGTATATCGAAGGTATCATCAAAAAAGAAGACAATACAAAGGTTTATGATACCTGGGCTGACGGCTACACCGTAGATACAAGGGATGAGACTCTTCCCGATACACTTAAAGCAACAGGCGGCGGTTCAACATACAACAACTTTGATACAAAGGATGATTTGGGTGTTAAGGCAACCGATATTCTTGCGGCAAAGGATGTTCCCGCTTATGTTGTAAAAAATGCGGGCCGCTGCAACGGCGGTAACTTTGTATACAAGTTCAACAATGCGTTTGACGATACCGATTACGAAGTAAACTCCGACCTTACAGCTGCACTTGCCGCATACAAAAACAATATTGTAACTATCGGCGGCACTGTTACAACTCAGCCCGATACAACGGCTGCACCTTCAAGTATGACAGGTGTTGACAATAACACAGTTTACAGCGAAAGAGATGCTGCAAATGCAGCGTTTGTTTCAACGCTTCCCACAGCTACCGATCCTTCGGGCAATCGTGCAACAGGCGGCGGCACCGTGGTTACGGAAGTTACAGTACCCGAAAATGCGGTTATCATACCTACAAGCGAACCTACGGTTTCCTGCGATCCTTCAACTGCATCTGTCGGCAGTGAAAACAATGTTATCTATCAGCAGGAATCCGATGATTATCTGTTAAAAGATACATCTACCTCTGCTTCTACAGTATGGACCGTACCTTTTGAAACACAGACAAGCGGCGTTGTTTATATAACGGGCCGTGTTGCCGCAAGTGACGCTTCGGGTAAGTGGAATTTCCTCAGAATAAACGGTAAGAGCGGTTCGGGCAGCCAGATAGTTTCGCTTGCAACAAATGCCGACAAGAAACTCGGTATCTGGGCAAACGGCTCGGAAACCGATGCATACTTTGCAAACCAGGGCAAGGGAACTTACATCTATACATTCAAGATCGACCTTGACAACAAGACGGTAGAACTTGAATTAAGCGGTAAGACTGCAACATACAGCAAAAAGATCGATGTAACGGAAATAAGCTCCGTTTATATGGTAACACCTAAGTCAAAGGCTATCAACCTTACGGCTACAAAGCCTATCGTTTACACGCTTTCCGACGAACCTATCAAGGAAAGAATGTGGGGCGACTGGGATAACGACGGCATACTTACAGCTACAGACGCATCACTTACCTTGCAGTACGTTCTTACACCCGAACTTATGAATGCTACGGATGACCAGATAGCGAAAGCTAAGGTTCTCGGTGATGATTTTGTATCTGCTTCCGACGCAGGCGCAATATTACAGAAATCACTTGACGAAACAGTGGTATTCCCGGTGGAAAATAAATAATAAACATTTAAAAACCTTCAGAAAAGTAAAAGGAGAAATGCGTTTTGTCATTTCTCCTTTTTAAGTGCGTATTTAGTTTTTAAAGCTGTGAATGGGTGCGGGTATTCTGCCGCCGCGTTTGATAAATGCTTCGCAGCTGAATTTGTTTACGGGCATAATGGGGGCATAGCCCAAAAGGCCGCCAAACTCGACCGTGTCACCGACTTCCGCGCCCAATACGGGGATAATGCGCACGGCGGTTGTTTTGCTGTTTACCATACCGATAGCCATTTCATCGGCTATAATGCCGCTTATCGTTTCGGCGGAAGTGTCACCGGGAATTGCTATCATATCAAGGCCTACGGAGCATACGCAGGTCATAGCTTCAAGCTTTTCGAGCGTGAGAGCGCCCGCATTTACGGCATCTATCATACCGTGGTCTTCGCTTACTGGGATAAAAGCGCCACTCAGACCGCCGACATAGCTGCTTGCCATAACGCCGCCTTTTTTTACGTTGTCGTTTAATATTGCAAGGGCGGCGGTAGTGCCCGGAGCACCTGCGTGTTCAAGACCCATTTCGTGGAAAATTTCGGCAATACTGTCGCCTATAGCGGGGGTGGGGGCAAGTGAAAGGTCGATTATGCCAAAGGGCACTCCGAGTCTTTTGGATGCTTCAAGAGCCACAAGCTGACCCACACGGGTTATTTTAAATGCCGTCTTTTTAACTGTTTCGCAAAGTGTTTCAAAATCGGCGCCGCGTACATTTTCAAGGGCAGCCTTAACAACACCCGGGCCGCTTACACCTACATTTATTACCCTGTCGCGTTCGCCTACACCGTGAAAAGCACCCGCCATAAAGGGGTTGTCTTCGACTGCGTTGCAAAATACCACAAATTTTGCGCAGGCCATTGCGTTGTTTTCCTTTGTAAGGAACGCCATTTCTTTTATTATCTCGCCCATTTTGCGCACGGCATTCATATTTATGCCGTTTCTTGTGGAGCCGACATTGACACTTGAACATACACGTTCGGTCGTGCTTAATGCCTCGGGTATGCTGCGCACAAGGTCAATATCGCCTTTGGTGCTGCCTTTTTGCACAAGTGCGGAATAACCGCCTATAAAGTTTACACCTACTTCTTTTGCCGCCTTGTCAAGCACCTGTGCCACCTGTACGCAGGCATTCTGGCCGTGGCCGCTTGTCACAAGGCTGATAGGGGTTACGGAAATACGCTTGTTTACAATAGGCACGCCAAATTCATTGCCTATATCATCACCTGTTTTTACAAGGTCTTTTGCGCTTTTTGTTATTTTATCGTAAATTTTTGTCTTTAATTTCTCGGTGTCCGAATCCATACAGTCCATAAGGCTGATACCCATTGTTATCGTCCTTACGTCAAGATTGGAGTGCCGGATCATATTGTTTGTTTCAAGGACTTCGTGATGTGTTATCATTTGAAAATGCCTCCTGTATCAAATGCGGTGCATACTGTTGAAAATATCTTCGCGCTGAAGACGTATATCAACGCCTATCTCTTTGCCGAGTGCTATAAGATCGTTTTCCGTTTTTTCAAATTTATGTGCGGATGCGGACAGATCTATTATCATCATCATATTAAAAAAGCCCGATACTATCGTCTGCGATATATCAAGTATATTTATTTTTTCCTCGGCAAGATAGGTGCAGACTTTTGCTATTATGCCTACGCTGTCTTTGCCGACAACAGTGATTATGCCTTTCATTAAAAAAGCCTCCTTAAAATTTATAATTATAGTAAACGACAAAAGTCTTTGGACTTTGGGCGTTTACTTGCGCC
>CAMNCZ010000018.1 GCA_946534775.1 uncultured Eubacteriaceae bacterium | reverse complement strand
GTTTACCCCAAAAGCAGGGACTTTACGACCCTCGGTTTGAACACGACAACTGCGGTATTGGTTTTATTGCCAATATCAAAGGAAAAAGGTCGCATAAGATAATCAACGATGCGGTGCAGATACTTGAAAATCTTGCACACAGGGGCGGTGTGGGCAGCGAGCCCGATACGGGTGACGGCGCAGGTATTTTGATACAGATACCGCATAATTTTATGAAAAAGGTGTGCGCAAATGAAGCCATAGCCCTGCCCGATGAGGGTGACTACGGTGTCGGTATGCTTTTTCTTTCGCCCGATGTCGAAACGCGCACGCAAAGCCTTAAAATGCTTTCGGGCATTATTTGTGACGAGGGTATGGAATATCTCGGTATGCGTGAAGTGCCGACTTATGCAAAATGCATAGGTGAAAGCGCAAGAACGGCTATGCCGCGTATAGTGCAGATATTTATCAAGCGCCCCGATAATGCCGAAAAGGGGCTTGAATTTGAAAGAAAACTCTATCTTGTTTTAAAACGTTCCGAAAAAGAAATAAGGGGAACGGGCAGCGACCCGTATTTCTACTTTGCCTCTCTTTCTTCAAGGACGATAGTTTACAAAGGTATGCTCACACCCGACCAGGTAACGCGTTTCTATCTCGATTTGATGGATCTTGATATGCAGACGGCTATCGCGCTTGTTCACAGCCGTTTTTCCACCAACACATTCCCAAGCTGGGAAAGGGCGCACCCCAACCGTTATCTTATCCATAACGGCGAGATAAACACCATAAGGGGCAATGTAAACTGGACACACGCAAGGGAAAAGATTTTTGAGACCGATATTTTCGGTGAAGATATCGGCAAGATATATCCCGTTATAAATGAGGACGGTTCGGACTCCGCAATGCTTGACAACTATATACAAATGCTGGAACTTGCGGGATTTTCGCTGCCAAAGGCAATAATGATGGCTATACCCGAGCCGTGGGAAAACGACAAAAATATGGACAGCGCAAAGAGGGCGTTTTACGAATACAATTCCACAACGGGTGAAGCGTGGGACGGCCCCGCGGCAGTGGGTTTTACAAACGGAACGCTTGTGGGTGCCGTGCTTGACAGAAACGGCCTGCGCCCTGCGCGTTATTATGTGACAAATGACGATACGGTCATTCTTTCTTCGGAAGTCGGTGTTTTGGATGTTCCCGAAGATAAAGTTATAGAGAAAAAACGTCTTGAACCCGGCAAAATGCTGCTTATAGACACGCAAGCGGGCAGGATAATACCCGATGAGGAAATAAAAAACACGGTCTCCTCCGAATTTCCTTACGAAAAATGGGTAAAGGAAAATATGCTTGATATAGACAGTATACATTCGGGCAGAAAAGGCGGCCTTTGGGCAGACCTTGCGGCCGATATGCGCGAGGAAGCAAAAAAGCATCCCTACGGCGAACTTATGACAAACCGCCTTATCGAGATAGAAAACCTGTTTGTAAACAAGGAAAATGATTTTGATACAAAAATACCGCTGCTTACACGTCAAAAAGCTTTTGGCTATACCTGGGAAGATGTGGATATGACTTTGAAAGGCATTGCGGAAACGGGTGAGGACCCTATCACCGCAATGGGCACGGACACACCGCTTGCCTGCCTTTCGGATAAGCCGCAGCTTTTGTACAACTATTTCAAACAGCTTTTTGCGCAGGTCACAAACCCGCCTATCGATGCTATCCGCGAGGAGATAGTTACGGGTACGGATATTTATCTCGGCGGCGAAAGGAACCTGCTTGAACCAAAGGGAAGAAACTGCCGCAGGATAAGATGTGCCTCTCCCATACTTACAAACAAGCAGTTACAGGCGCTTAAAACCATTGACGAACCTGATTTTAAGGCCGTTACGGTTTCAATGCTGTACGACCCTGCCGAAAAAGAGGGTCTTTCAAATGCCATAGACAATATTTTTAAGGCTGTGGATATTGCCATTGAAAACAAATACAATATAATCGTGCTTTCGGATAAGGGCGTAAATGCGCAGAAATGCGCTATCCCCGCTTTGCTTGCGGGCGCGGGCCTTCATCATCACCTTATAAGAAAGGGCACAAGAATGAAGGTAAGCATTGTGCTTGAAACGGGCGAACCGAGGGAAGTACATCATTTTGCCGTGCTGCTGGGCTACGGCGTAAATGCGATAGATCCTTATCTTGTATACGAGACCCTTGAAGATATGGCAAAGAACAACAGCATCACAAAGTCCCCCGAAGAGGCCGTTTCTGCTTATATAAACGCGGTAACTCACGGTATAGTCAAGATAATGAGTAAAATGGGCATTTCCACCGTTCAAAGTTATATGGGCGCGCAGATTTTCGAGGCGCTTGGCATAAGCAAGCGTGTTGTGGACAGATTTTTTACGGGTACCGTTACGCGTATCGGCGGCATAACGATGAAGCATATCGCAAAAGAAGCGCAGATGCGGCACGAAAAGGCTTTTGCGCCGCAGACGGAAAATGATGCGCTTGAAGCGGGCGGCGACTACAAGTGGAGACGCGGCGGCGAGTATCATCTGTACAACCCAAAGAGTATTTATCTTTTGCAGAAAGCCTGCCGCGAGGGCGATTACAAGCTATACAAAGAGTTTGCGAATATGATGAATGACACAAACGAACAGCTTTGCACGATAAGGGGACTGCTCGATATACGCACGGTCGATAAGCCGATAAACATTGACGAGGTAGAGTCCGTGGAAAGCATAGTAAAGCGTTTTAAAACGGGCGCTATGAGTTACGGCTCCATATCAAAGGAAGCACACGAATGTATGGCGATAGCTATGAACCGCCTGGGCGGCAAGTCAAACAGCGGTGAGGGCGGCGAAGAGGCCGAACGCTTCACACCCGACGAAAACGGCGATTTAAGGCGGTCGGCTATCAAGCAGGTGGCATCGGGCCGTTTCGGTGTAACGATAAATTATCTTCAAAATGCGGTAGAGATACAGATAAAAATGGCGCAGGGTGCAAAACCCGGCGAGGGCGGTCATCTGCCCGGAAAGAAAGTTTATCCGTGGATAGCAAAGGCAAGAAATTCAACCCCGGGTGTGGCTCTTATCTCACCCCCGCCTCATCACGATATTTATTCGATAGAGGACCTTGCCCAGCTTATACACGACCTTAAAAACGCAAACAGAAACGCAAGGATAAGCGTTAAGCTGGTTTCCGAGGCGGGTGTCGGAACTATTGCCGTAGGTGTGGCAAAAGGCCGTGCGGATGTTATACTTGTCAGCGGATATGACGGCGGTACGGGCGCGGCACCGCGAACAAGCGTAAGACACGCGGGTCTTCCGTGGGAACTCGGTATTGCCGAAACTCATCAGGCGCTTTTGATGAATAATTTAAGAAACCGCGTTGTTATAGAGACCGACGGCAAACTTCTTACGGGACGCGATGTAGCCGTAGCCTGCCTTTTGGGTGCGGAAGAATTTGGTTTTGCCACCGCTCCGCTTGTAACGATGGGCTGCGTGATGATGCGTGTCTGCAATCAGGATACCTGTCCCGTAGGTGTGGCTACGCAAAATCCCGAACTGCGCAAAAGATTTGCGGGCAAACCCGAATATATTGAAAATTTTATGCGCTTTATTGCACGCGATCTGCGTGAGTGGATGGCAAAAATAGGCGTAAGGACGATAAACGAGATGGTCGGCCACGTTGAAAAGCTTGCCCCGAAGCATCTTCACCACTGGAAGGCAAAGGAGATAGACCTTACAAATATGCTTTATCAGCCCAAGATATGTTCAAACGACAGCGAGAGATATTTCAATACTCCGCAGGATCACGAACTTGAAAAGTGCCTTGATGTAAATGCACTTGTAAGGCTTTGTCAGCCCGCAATAAACGACGGAAAGAAGATATCGGCATCACTTGCGATAAACAACACAAACCGTGTATGCGGTACGATACTTTCATCGGAAATAACAAGAAAGTACGGTGAAGCGGGACTTCCCGACGACCTTATAGAACTTGATTTTGTCGGTTCGGCGGGACAGAGTTTCGGCGCATTCCAGACACACGGCGTAACAATGAAACTGGAGGGTGATGCAAACGATTATATCGGCAAAGGCCTTTCGGGCGGCAGGATAGTTGTTGTGCCGCAAAAACAGGCGAAATTCAAGGCAAGCGAAAATATCATTATCGGAAATGTGGCATTTTACGGTGCAGTCAGCGGCGAGGCCTATATAAACGGTATCGCGGGCGAACGCTTCTGCGTAAGAAACAGCGGTATGACTGCCGTTGTCGAGGGCGTGGGACATCACGGCTGTGAATATATGACGGGCGGCAAAGTAGCTGTTCTCGGTGCTGTCGGCAAAAACTTCGGCGCGGGTATGTCGGGCGGTGTTGCATACATCTACAACAAAAACAAGGATTTTGAGAGCAGGTGCAATAAATCGCTTGTCCTGCTTGAAGAGGTAAAAGACGAGGAGGATATCGCGGAACTTAAAACTATGCTTGAAAACCATATCAAATACACAAATTCCGAAACGGCAAAAGCAATAGTTGAAAACTTTGACAAAGAGGTAAAGAATTTTGTAAAAGTCATCCCCGCGGCTTACAAGGAAATGATAACCGAAATAAAGCGCTGCAAGGCAAAGGGCCTTTCGGACGAAGATGCGATAATGGATGCGTTTATTGAGGTAAGCGGTACGACAATGATAAAAAAGACGGAAAGGAGTGCGGCAAATGGGTAAACCGACAGGATTTCTCGAATATGAAAGACAGCTTCCGAAGGACAGACCCGAGGAGGAAAGAATAAAAGATTGGGCAGAATTTCACACACACTGCGACAGCGAATTTTTGTGTAAACAGGCGGCAAGGTGTATGAACTGCGGCGCGCCTTTCTGCCACACGGGCGACCCCGTTGTGGGAGGATGTCCGCTCGGGAACCTTATACCCGAGTGGAATGACCTTGTTTATCACGGTAAGATAGAAGAGGCATATAAAAGGCTTTCAAAAACAAGCAACTTCCCCGAATTTACGGGGCGTGTATGTCCTGCGTTATGTGAGGGCAGCTGTACTGCGGGTCTTAACGGCGATGCAGTCACGGTAAAAAACATTGAGGTGCATATCATAGACTATATGTTTGAAAACGGAAAGATACAGCCGCGTATACCTAAGTTTTCAACGGGCAAAAGTGTTGCCGTTATCGGTTCGGGGCCGTCGGGGCTTGCTTGTGCCGATACGCTTAATCAGCTTGGCTATAAAGTGACCGTTTTTGAACGTTCCGACAGGGTCGGCGGGCTTTTGATGTATGGCATACCAAATATGAAGCTTGATAAAAAGGTGGTTCAAAGACGTGTTGAACTGCTTAAAAAAGAGGGGATAACTTTTATCACAAATACCGAGGTGGGCAAAAATTATCCCGCGGCAAAAGTTGTGAATGAGTTTGATGCACTTGTACTTTGCCTCGGTGCCACACATCCCCGCGATCTACAGGCAGAAGGCAGGGCTGATGTAAAGGGCATACATTTTGCGGTGGATTTTCTTAAAGCAAATACAAAAAGCCTGCTCGATTCCGAGTTACAGGACAAGAAATACATTTCCGCAGAGGGTAAGGATGTTATTATTGTCGGCGGCGGCGATACGGGTACGGACTGCGTGGGCACATCCATACGTCACGGCTGTAAAAGCGTGACCCAGCTTGAAATAATGCCCGAACTGCCCGTTTCAAGAACTGCCGCAAACCATTGGCCGCAGTGGCCGCGAATCAAAAAGGTGGATTACGGTCAGGAAGAAGCCGAGTTTTTATACGGCAAAGACCCGCGCGAATATCTTACAACGGTAACGAAAACGGTCGGGGACGAAAACGGCGATATAAAGGAAGTACACACCGTTAAGGTAGAATGGGTGAAAGAAAACGGCAGAATGATACCAAAACCGATAAAGGGTACGGAAAAGGTTATGCCGTGTCAGCTTATGCTGCTTGCAATGGGCTTTACGGGTCCCGAAGATACGCTTATAAAACAGCTTTCGCTTGAAGTGGATGCAAGAAGCAATATAAAGGCCGAGTACGGCAAGTTTGAAACAAGCCTTAAAGGCGTATTTGCCGCAGGCGATGCAAGGCGAGGCCAAAGCCTTGTTGTGTGGGCGATACACGAGGGCCGCGAGGCGGCAAAGGCCGTTGACGAGTATCTTAAGAGGTGAGATAAGATGTCAAATTTGCACGAGGAATGTGGAGTATTCGGTATTTACGATCCTTTGGGAGATCCCGCAGCCACAACATATTACGGGCTTGTCAGCTTGCAGCACAGGGGTCAGGAAGGATGCGGCATAGCCGTAAACCGCGACAGAGAGATATTTCATTACAAGGACAGAGGTCTTGTAAACGAAGTTTTTAATGAGGAGATACTTTCAAAATTAAATGGAAGAATGGCGATAGGACACGTCCGCTATTCCACGGCAGGCGGCAAGACCCGCGAAAATGTACAGCCCTTGGTTTTAAGGTATATAAAGGGTTCCCTTGCCATAAGCCACAACGGAAATATTACCAACACGGCGGAGTTGAAAAAGGAACTTGAATATAGCGGCGCTATTTTTCAGACAACATCGGATACCGAGATAATCGCCTACCTGATAGCGAGGGAGCGCATAAACACAAAGTCAATAGAAGAAGCTGTCAAAAGAGCGATGCAAAAGCTTAAAGGGGCGTTTTCGCTTTTGGTGATGAGCCCCAACAAGCTTATTGCCGCCCGCGACCCGTGGGGTTTTCGGCCGCTTTCTATGGGTAAACGCGACAAAGCGATCGTTTTTGCGAGTGAAACTTGTGCCTTTGATGCGGTGGACGCACATTTTGTAAGAAATATCCTGCCGGGCGAAGTAGTTACCGTTGAAGACGGAGATATCCGCGCTGATACCGAACTTTGCGGTGCATCCTCTCATCTTTGCATATTTGAGCATATATATTTTGCACGCCCCGACAGTGTTATCGAAAACGAGGTCGTACACGAATGTCGAAAGCGTGCGGGGGCTTTTCTTGCAAAACAAGCGCCCGTTGATGCGGATATAGTTATCGGCGTGCCCGACAGCGGGCTTTCTGCGGCGCAGGGCTATGCGGAATACAGCGGCATACCCGAAGATACGGGCTTTATAAAAAACAAGTATATTGCAAGAACTTTTATAAAACCCACGCAAAATCAGCGCGAAACCGCCGTAAAGATGAAGCTGAACGTGCTGAAAAGCGCGGTGAACGGCAAAAGAGTGGTTATGGTGGATGACAGCATAGTACGCGGCACAACAAGCGGCAGAATAGTGAAAATGCTGCGTGATGCGGGTGCGAAAGAAGTACACGTTCGTATAAGTTCACCGCCGTTTACACATCCCTGTTTTTTCGGCACCGATGTTCCGTCAAGGGATCAGCTTATTGCAAACAGAATGACCGTAGAGGAGACCGCAAAATATATAAATGCCGATTCACTTGAATATTTAAGCCTTGAAAACCTGAAAAAGATCGCGCCAAACAGCAGCTGCGGCTTTTGTGCGGCCTGCTTTACGGGCGATTATGCGGTAGATGTGAAACATTTGATGAAGTAAAAAGGGGAGTTTTGTATATGAAATTTACAAAAATGCAGGGTTGCGGAAACGATTATGTATATATAAACTGTTTTGAGGAAAAAGTAAACGACCCGTCGGAACTTTCAAAAACAATAAGTGACAGGCATTTCGGCATAGGTTCCGACGGGCTGGTGCTTATCTGCCCGAGTTCCGAGGCCGACTGCCGTATGCGTATGTTCAACCCCGACGGCAGCGAGTCCGAAATGTGCGGCAATGCCGTGCGCTGTGTTGCAAAATATGTTTATGACAGAAATTTAGTGCATAAAAAGACCATCTCCGTTGAGACCCTTGCGGGCATAAAATATATAGATGTGCAGACAGACAAAAACGATAGGGCCGTTATGCTTACGGTCGATATGGGTGAGCCGATACTTGCGCCAAACGAAATACCCGTTGTTTCGGATAATAACTTTTTGAAACTTTCTGCCTTTGGAAAAAAATTTGATTTTACCTGCGTTTCTATGGGCAACCCGCACGCGGTCACTTTTATCGATACGCCCGTAAAGGAGTTTGATGTCGAAAAATACGGAAAAGTTTTTGAGACAGATGAGCATTTTCCCCGCAAGGCAAATATAGAATTTGTCGAGGTGATCGACAGCACACATCTTAAAATGAGGGTATGGGAACGCGGCACGGGCGAAACGCTTGCCTGCGGTACGGGTACCTGCGCGACGGCAGTTGCCGCGTGTTTAAATAAAATCTGTCCGCGCGAAAAGATCGAGGTAGAACTTTTGGGCGGAAAACTGATAATTGAGTGGAAAGAAAGCGACGGCCGTGTTTATATGACGGGACCTGCGCAGTTTAGTTTTGACGGAGAATGGACGAGGTGATGATATGAAGCTTAATGAAAATTACAGAGAACTTAAAGAAAGCTATCTTTTCAGCGAGGTCGCGAAAAAGGTAAATGCATTTCAGGCGGCAAACCCCGATAAAAAGGTTATCCGTATGGGAATCGGCGATGTAACGCTGCCGCTTTGCGAAAGCGTGATAAAAGCACTTCACAATGCCGTTGACGAAATGGGCAGGGCGGAAACTTTCCGCGGCTACGGTCCCGAACAGGGCTATGATTTTCTGCGGTCGGCAATAAAGGATCATTACGCACAAAACGGCGTGGAACTTGATATTGACGAGATTTTTGTGTCGGACGGCGCAAAGTCGGATATCGGAAATATCACCGACTTATTTTCAAAGGACAATACCGTTCTTATCCCCGATCCCGTTTATCCCGTCTATGTCGATACAAATACTATGAACGGCCGAAAAATAATTTATATGGACGGTACGGCGGAAAACGGCTTTTTGCCAATGCCCGACAAAAATGTCAAAGTTGATATCATTTATCTTTGTTCGCCCAATAACCCTACGGGTGCTTGCTATACCAAGGCGCAGCTTGAAGAGTGGGTGGAATATGCACTTGAAAATAATGCACTGATACTGTTTGACTCGGCTTATGAAAGTTTTGTTTCGGATGAGGGACTTCCGCGCAGTATCTATTCGGTGGAAGATGCAAAAAAATGTGCAATAGAGTTCTGCTCGCTTTCAAAAACTGCGGGCTTTACGGGGCTTCGCTGCGGTTATACAATAGTACCCAAAACAATAGAAAGCGGTGGTATGCGCCTTAACAAAATGTGGCTAAGACGTCAGACAACAAAGTTCAACGGCGTGCCCTATATCGTGCAGCGTGCCGCTTGTGCGGTTTTCGGTGCGGACGGAATAAGCGAGACCCGCCGTATGGTCGCTCATTACAAACAAAATGCGCAGATAATTGCCAAAACTATGCAGGAAACGGGCACAAGGTTTTTCGGCGGCATAAATTCGCCTTATATATGGTTTGAGTGTCCGTTTGGTATGGACAGCTGGGAGTTTTTTGACTTTATGCTTGAAAAAATTGCTGTTGTCGGAACCCCCGGTGCGGGCTTCGGCAAAAACGGAAACAATTTCTTCCGCCTGACAGCCTTCAACAGCAAAGAAAATACCACAGAGGCTATGGAACGGTTTAAAACGCTGTGTTAATAACATATTTACATCAAGAAGATCATCCCCCGATATAATAATGGGTTACGGGAAA
>CAMNCZ010000017.1 GCA_946534775.1 uncultured Eubacteriaceae bacterium | reverse complement strand
AAATATGCGGATGTGGCGGAATTGGCAGACGCGCCGGACTTAGAATCCGGTTCTTTATGAGTAGGGGTTCAAGTCCCCTCATCCGCAGAAACACCCTTGACAGGGTTTAATGAATAGTGAAAAATGAATAATGAATAATTTGTAATACGAAATACCGATAGGGTGTTTCTGTATTATTCAATATTCATTATTCATCATTCATTATTCTTTTTTATTTTAGCCGAGAGAAAGGCGGTATTATATGTACTATTTTGACACACACGCGCATTATGATGATGAGGCCTTTGATGCAGACAGAGAAGAACTTATTGCAAGTATGTATGAATTTGGGGTAAAAAAGATAATAAATGTCGGAGCGGATGTACGATCAAGCCTTAACAGCGTTGAACTTGCAAAAAAATACGATTTTTTCTATGCTGCGGCGGGTGTACATCCGTATGATGTAACAAAAATGTGTGAAAATGATGTCAAATTGTTACAAAAATGTTTCGATTGTTACAAAACAGTGGCGGTCGGTGAGATAGGTCTTGACTATCATTATGAAGATGCCGACAGGGAAAAGCAGAAATACTGGTTTAAAAAACAGCTGGAATTGGCTGAAAAAGTCGAAAAGCCTGTTATTATTCACTCGCGCGATGCCGCAGCGGATACATACGAAATAATAGCGCAAAGCCGCATAAGAAGGGGAGTTATACACGCTTTTTCGGGTAGTGCGGAATTGGCAAAGGAATATATAAAACTTGGTTTTTATATAGGTATAGGCGGAGTGGTTACTTTTAAAAATGCGAAAAAATTAGTGAAAACAACTGCCGAAATACCGCTGAGTCGAATTTTGTTGGAAACAGATGCACCATACCTCACGCCCGAGCCTTTCAGAAGAACACGAAATAACTCACAAAATCTACAATATATTGCTAATAAAATTGGTGAAATTAAACAAATTGAACCAAACGAAGTTATAAAAACCACCTGTGAAAATGCCGAAATGTTATTTTTATAAAAAAAGTTGTTGCATAAGTGTTACGAATGTGTTAATATAATACCTGTAGTTGTTGAGATAAATGTTTCAAAAGTGTTACAGAAAATGTTACGAAATATTAATTCAAAACTACGGTACACGAAAAACTCTTACAAACCAAAAAAGTAAGTATAACTACGAAGATACAAAAGATAAATAAAAAAAGAAAATTATCAAAAACAAGTATCTTCAAGGAGGACTATTTTATGGCAAAGAAAAAAAGAGGTATGGTGTTAGCCTTATCAACAATGTTATTTATGACGGTAATGCCTGTTACGGCCAGTTCGGCTGCAACAATGAAGATCAGGCTTACCACAGACGGTCAGAGCACTTATTATCAGACTATAGACAAAACGGTAGGCGAGTTTTTTAAAACCAACAAACTTGCTTACGACGAAAACTACAGGGTAAGCGCAGATCCGGATACAGCCCTTACAGACGGTATGCAGATAACTGTTGTGTCACCTAAGAAGATCACTGTTTCCGCAAAGGGCGGCAGCAAAGTATTCACGGTTGAAACACAGTGCGAGACGATAGGTCAGCTTATGCTGGAGTTAAAGAAAAACACAGGCGTCGGCTACAAGACGGCGGAGGGCAGAAGTTCCTCCGAAAAAATAAAAGACGGCGACAAGATCGAACTTCGTGAAGTAAGAGAAGAAATCTACACCGAAACGGAAGAGCTTCCTTTTTCAAGAGAGGAAGAAAAGTCGGAAGAACTTTTTGAGGGTGAAACAAAGGTAGTGCAGGAAGGTGTTGCCGGCAAAAGGCTTATCACAATGAAAACTATCTTTTACGATGATGAGCAGGTAGACAACTACTGTATAGAAAGAAAGGTAGTTGCGGAACCTATCAATGAAAAAGTACTTGTTGGTACAAAGAAAAAAGACGGTTCGGGTACACTTGACTTTGGCAAGGACCTTGGAAGCATCAAATATACAAAAGCGGTTACAATGAATGCAACTGCATACTGCCCCTGCGCATCCTGCAACGGTTCGTGGGTAGGTCAGCCTTCCACTATGGGTCTTAAAGTGCAGCACGGTATAGTTGCGGTTGACCCTAAGTTTATCCCGCTTGGCACAAAGCTTTATGTTGAAGGTTACGGCTATGCCATAGCTGCCGATACGGGCGGCGCAATAAAAGGCAACAGGATCGACCTTTGCTACAACTCACATAGTGAAGCGTTAAGTTCGGGCTGGGGCCACACAAATGTTAAGGTTTACATACTTGAATGATTTTAAGGAGGACAGATGTATAATTTCTGTCCGTCTTTTTGTATATTTTAACCAACTAAAGAAGTCCCTCACTTCTAAAGCGTGGATGCTGACTTAAAATTCAATGGAAAACAAGATATACAATTCCGTTTGTTACGAGTTATGGCGTGACAAGCCAAAGGCGTGTACAGCTTACAGAAGATGAGCTTATATGCTGTGTTGCCTCGGCTAAAGCCGAGTGCAATCCCCGAAGGGGATCGGGTTTGCTTTAGCAAATCACGACTAAGTCGTGCATTTCGGCTTATGAAGCGGAAATTTATTTCTGCGGAATAAGAATATCATCAACAGCATTATAATATTTGTACAATATTATTTATAATATAAAAACATTGAATATAACAATTTTATTCTCGAAAAAGACAAATTGTTGAAAAAAAGCCCCTGTTTAAGCGGTTTCTATGTGCAAAATTTATAGTCTTGTAAAAAATGCTGAAAAAAATTTAAAAAAGGTCTTTTCAAATGAATAATTTTATGGTACAATATATACAAATAAAGGTTTTGGCTGTTAGTAAGGTAGCCTGTTTGTGGTTTTTGCTTAATTTTATATTGTTTTTATCAAGGCTTTCGGGTCGTTTTGACTTTACTTGAAAAAAATGTATAAAAATTTTCAAAAATCTATTTACAAATTGGTCAAAATAGGTTATTCTATTAATGGGTTAAACTTTGTGTGCGGCAAACAAACAATAAACGAAAGTGCTGCACTTTAAACTATGCATTTTACCTAAAAAGGAAAGGGGATCAAAAATGAAAAAGAACTTATTAATCAGATTGACAAGTCTTGGTCTTGCAGTTATTACTGCAATGGGTATGGCTGCCTGCGGCGAAACGACAGGCCCCGAAACACCCGGCGGCGGACAGACAGCCGAATACACCAAGCCTGATTCGATCAAAATGACATTCGATACCTGTATGACTTTTGAAAACGGTCTTCAGGACGTATGTGACGAGTACAAGAACCAGACAGGCATCACTCTTGAACTCGAAAAACCCGACCACGCTAAATACTATGAGAAGATCACACTTGCTTTTGCTTCGGGCACACCTTCCGATGCAATCGAAATGGGTTCTACTTACTATCCCGAAAATGCTAACAACGGCGCTCTTTGGGATATGACAGATGCTTGGGAAAACACAACTGCTCCCGCTAAGTCCATCATTGACGAATCTTATGTAGATGCACTTAAAATCGATGTTAAAGACGGCAGCGGTCCCAGACTTTACGGCTTCCCGACAGTTGCCGGCAACGGTACTGTTACTTATGTAAGACAGGATTGGTTAGACGATATGGGCATTGCTATGCCTACAACTTATGATGAATTTATCGATATGCTTCGTAAATTCAAAACAAGAGGTTCGGGTACTATTCCGCTTACAGCAGCAGGTCTTCTTAACAACGGTGAAACACCTTATGATATCTATTTAAGAGAATTCTATCAGGATGCTATTCCCGATTTCTATCAGAAAGAAGACGGTACATGGGTTGACGGTTTCTCGGAACCCGAAATGGAAGCTGCTCTTACAAGACTTCACGATGCATTTGCAGAAGGTCTTATCGACGGTGAGATCGTTACTAACAAGACATCTACCTGCCGTGATAAAGTAAACGCAGGTCTTGTTGGCTGCTTTAACTATTGGGCAGGTATGTGGTGTGCTAAGCTTGAGGACTCTACAACAGGTACAGATCCTAACGCTAAGTTTGCTGCTATGCCTATCATCAAAGAAGCAGGTCACTACACAGAACGTGTACCTACCGCACTTGTAATCACAAACAACTGCGAAAACCCTGTTGGTGTATTTGAAGACCTTATTATGTACTCACACGACGGTGACAAGGGCCAGATGCTCTTTACACACGGCGTTGTTGACAAACACTACACAGATAATGGCGACGGCACCTGCACAGCACTTCCTTACTACGAAGATCCTACAAAGCTTTGCGAAAAATCATTCTACGCTCCCGAGCTTTCTATCACCGAATGGAACGATCCTATCGCACTTGATCCTCGTGTAGAAGAGTCTCTTGCAGTATTCCGCGACAACAGAACATTTGCAACTGTTCCCGTTGTATCGGATGTTATCTCTGAAAACCTTTCTAACCTTAATGTAGTTAAGGGTGAGGTTGCTGCTAACGTACTTCACGGCAACATCACTGTTCAGGAAGGTATGGCTAAGTACAATAAGGATGCCGGAAAGTATGTTGAAGCTATCCTTGCAGACTTAAACAGCTAATGTCTGTATAAAGCATTATACGGTTCCCGCTTTATTGCGGGAACTGTTTAAAAAATATGAAAGGGATGATTTTTTATGGCAACTAATACTGACGCAATTGTAGTAAAAAAGCCGCCATTATCTGTAATGCTCTATAAGTACAGATACTTCTATTTAATGTCTATACCTGTAGTGGTGCTGCTTCTTTTATTCTACTACTGGCCTATGCTTGGTATCAGATACGCTTTTTCAACATATAAGTTAAAGCACATCACAAGCGGAAAGGGCCCTGATTATTCGACAGGATTCGGCAACTTCAAGGCATTGCTTTCTGACCGTTTCTTTACGGACTCTTTCAGAAATACTATCGCATTAAGTTTCTGGAACTTAGTATTTGCAACCGTATTTACAGTTGTTGTTGCTCTTCTTATCAATGAGCTTCAGCACGAGTGGGGCAAAAAATTTGTACAGACTGTACTTTACTTACCTCACTTCCTTTCATGGGTCGTTGTTGCATCTATCTTTACACTGCTTCTTTCGGCAGGTTCCGACTTTACAGGTAAAGATACATCAAACGTTGGTTTTATCAACGCTATCTTCTTAAACCTTGGCCTTATCAGCCAACCTAAAGCTTTCCTTACCGATACATCAACTTGGAGACCTTGTTGGTATATCATTCAGCGTTGGAAGGAAACAGGCTGGGGCACAATCATCTACCTTGCGGCTCTTTCCGGTATCAGCCCCGACCTTTATGAGGCAGCTGAGATCGACGGCGCAGGCAGATTAAAACAAACCTGGTACATCACGTTACCAAGCCTTATGAATACTATTCTTATCGTATTCATCCTTAACCTTGCTAAGATCCTTAACGTATTTGAGTCTGTCTTCGTTCTTTACAACGATCTGGTTCTTTCTGTATCAGACGTTATCCAGACTTACACATATCGTAAAGGTATCCAGGGTAATGACTATGGTTATGCGACCGCTATCGGTCTTTTCAAATCTGTAATTTCTTTGTTCCTTGTAACAGGTGCAGACTATGTTGCAAAGAGGATCAGAGGTTACGGTATAGTATAAGGAGGAGATATTGTTATGAGTACTAAATTTAGTTTCCAAAAAGGTTACAGAGCTCGTGCAGTATTCGTAATCTTAAATGCCATATTCTTTATCTTTATGATGGTTTGTATGATCGTTCCTATTATAAAGATTTTAAGTGACTCCTTAATGAACCATACTGTTTACGGTATGAAGCTTATCCCCGATGAAATAAACGGTATAGCTTACAAGTATATCTTCAGCCAGGATTCGTTAAGAAGACCTCTTGTAGTTTCTGTTTACACAACACTTATGACCACTTTCTTAGGTCTTTTGATCTCTACTATCGGTGCATATATCCTTATCCAAAGAGAAATGCCCGGTGTTAAGTTCTTTGGTTATATGCTGATGTTCACAATGATCTTCAACGGTGGTCTTATCCCTACATTCCTTGTAATGAAGAAACTTAAACTGCTCAATACTCTTTGGGCTGTTATCCTTCCTATGGCACTTAACGTATCTAACCTGGTACTTATGCGTTCATTCTTTGAAGGCTTACCTAAGAGTTTGTTTGAAGCAGCCGAGATCGACGGCTGTACACCTATCGGTACATTCATTAAGATCGTTCTTCCGCTTTCAAAAGCAGCTCTTGCATCTATCGGCCTTTTCTTTGCCGTTGCTGCATGGAGTGAATATTTCCACTATGTAATGTACATCAGTGATACAAAGAAGTACAACTTCCAGTATAAGCTGCGTGACCTTTTTGCTGATAAGCAGGCAGGTGACGGCGAAGGTACAAATATCAACATCAAGACCCTTCAGTCGGCAGCTATTATTGTATCTATTGTTCCGTTTATGTTCATCTACCCATTCTGCCAGAAATACTTTATGACAGGTATCACAATGGGCGCTGTTAAGGAATAATACAAAAAATCAAGGACCTCGTCAGAGGTCCTTTTTTGGTGCGTAATTGTTATGATTTTATTTTTGCAGTGTTATCTCGTGGTCTGCATTCGGGTCGGTCATATCACCTGTAATGGTATAGGAAGTAAAGCCTTTGCCGTAAAGAAGTTGGTTTATATCATCCGTAGTCAGTGTGTAGCCCTGTGTCTTAAACATAATGGTGTTATATCCCTGCGAAAGCCGCGCCATTGTGAGTGAGTGTAAAGTAGTGTAGTTATTTACAATATAATTATTGTATTTGAAATAATTATATTTATCGGAGTGACACTCATACCACTTGTTTTCCATTGTATGTGTTTTGGAAATTTCCATATCCGTCAGATTGAAATAAGAATAAAAACAATGCTGCGGTATATCGGGTACGGGATCGTCGGAAGTTACATCTATATGATAAAAGCTGCCGTCAATGCCGACTATATTCCAGGCGTGGTTTACACCGTCAAGTATGCCCGTTACAACGTGACAGCGCAGGCCGCTGAGATTGCACAAAGCCTTGAAGGTATAGGAATATGCCTCGCATACGCCTTTGTGCTCCCGTAAAAAGAAGGTTATGCTTGTCGCATCATCGCTTATATTCTCTTGTTCGGCTGCGTAGGTGTCATATTGATAATTTTTTACGATGTAATCGTGTATTGCAAGTTCTTTTTCATAGTCCGACATACCGTCTTTTATCAGAAGATCCCTTACGGCATACAATTTATCCATTGTCTGGCGCTGTTCATCGGAGAGGGCGGAGATAAGAGTTTCATCTTCGCACGCACGGGATATCATATAACTGTCGCTAAACTTAAAGGTATATGTCATATATGCGGTTTTGCCTATACTTTTGCCGCTTGAAGAAAGACTGTATTTTCCGCGCTCAAACTTATGGATATCATAATCCGTATCATTATAATTGGTTATTTTTAGATTGATAGTGGGGATAAGCCTGTCGCGTGCCTCTGTTAGGCAGTAAAAAAATGTGCGCGGATCGTTGACAACAACGATCTTGGAATAGTCGTTTACCCCTTCTTTAGGCAGTTTTGGCGGGGTTGCATCCGGGTCTGCGGGAATGTCATCCGTTTTATCGGTACTTTCCGAAACGGGCGTGGTCGCTTGATCGATAATTTCGGTCGGCTCCGTTACAGGCTTGTTTATCACATATTCTATTGTGGGAGTAATAGGTAAAATTTCCTCGAGTCCATAGTTCAGAAAGTAAATGCCTGCACATAAAAGGACTAAGACGACAGCCAATATATGTCTTTTCATATAAATTCTCCGTTAATTGGTTTTATTTTTTACCGATGCAACAAACTGCATTTCGGTATCGGTCAGTCTGCGGTATTCGCCGCTTTTTAATGATTCGTCAAGTTTTATCCTGCCGAATGAAAGGCGTTTAAGGCGTATTACCTTGCCGCCTTCGGCCTCAAACATTTTTTTGACTTGATGAAATTTCCCTTCGGTTATTTCAAGCGTGACGGAAGTAAAATTTTCGTTTTCCGTAACTAAGTCAAGCACAGCGGGTTTGCATTTGTACCCATCGGAAAGTATTATGCCGTCAGAAAACCGCTGTCTGCTTTCCTTACTGTAGGTATATGCCGAAACATCTGCCGCATACAGCTTTGAAACGTGTTTTTTGGGCGAAAGAGTATCGTGTGCAAATGCGCCGTCGTTTGTCAGTATCAAAAGCCCTTCCGTATCTATATCAAGCCTGCCAACGGGGAAAAGCCCGTTTCGCCTGTCGCACGGGTCAAGCAGGTCTATTACGGTTTTATGCGTTTTGTCCTCGGTCGCACTGATGACTCCCGCAGGTTTGTTAAGCATAATATAAGTATATTTTTCTGCGGTGACATTTATGCCGTTTACGGTTATATCGCTTTGCAGTTCGTCAACTTTAAATCCTTCGTCTGTAACTATCTCGCCGCTTACGGCAACCTTTTTTGTATGTATAAGTTTTTTTGCTTGGCTGCGTGTATATATACCACAGTTTGTGATAAATTTATCCAGTCTTATTTTTGCCATAATCTCTCCGTTAAAAATTATAAAAAATTAATCAAAAAGTAATAAATTTTTGTATACAAAACAGTTTTTTTTTGTTATAATTAAATTATAAAAAAGAAAGTGTATTTTGTCAAAGGAATTTTTATAAAGATTTCTTTAAGATTTTTTTAATATACTTTCTGCGTTTATTTTAGGAGGAAACATTATGTCAGTTATTAAAGAGGCAATTGTATTAAACGATGACAACACGTTAAGCTTTGGAAACTATCAGCTTGTGGACAAGCAGAAAGTTGAGTTTGAAGCAAACGGCAATTTATATAAGGTAAGGACACACAAAGATGTAACCCGTCTTTCAAAAAACACCCAGCTTTTACTTGAAACAGTGCCGGGTGCAACGGTACATCATCTTAATGTGACCGAAAAAGAAGTAACATTCTCGATAGAAGGAAACGGCGGTACACAGGTAACGCTTGAACTTGAAAATGACAGCCATTACACAATTTATATCGATGATGTAAGTATTGGCAATATAGCTACCAATTTTGCGGGCAAGATAAGTTTCGGTATGGAGCTTACCGACAAAGAACAGTCCGTTAAAATAGAGAAGCACTGATGGCTGCAAAAACACGCTATATCTGCACAAACTGCGGCTACGAAACGATAAAGTGGCTTGGAAAATGTCCCGACTGCGGGCAGTTTTCGACCTTTACCGAGGAGGCTGTCGAGCCTAAAAATAAAAGAAGCGGCATTGTGCAGGCTGCTGCGCTTAAACCCGTTAAGCTGAATACCGTAAAGGCCAATGTCGAGGGCAGGACAAAAACCGATATAGGAGAACTGGATATTGTGCTTGGCGGTGGTTTTGTGCAGGGTTCCCTGACATTGGTCGGCGGTGACCCGGGCATAGGAAAAAGCACCCTGCTGCTGCAAATTTGTCAAAAACTTGAAGAAAAGGGAAAGACCATACTTTACGTTTCGGGGGAGGAATCAGCGCAGCAGATAAAGCTTCGTGCGGCACGTCTTGGCGTAGAGGGCGAGAAGTTGCTGCTGCTTGCGGAAACGGATGTAAATTCCATCCTGGCAACGGCCGTTGACACTATGCCCGATATGCTTATAATAGACTCCATACAAACAATGTTTTTGGACAGTGTAGCATCCGCACCCGGGTCTGTAACGCAGGTGCGTGAGGCGGCAAACAGGTTTATGCAGCTGGCAAAAGGTCATAATATATCTGTGGTGCTGGTGGGCCACGTTACAAAAGACGGATCGCTTGCGGGTCCGCGTGTACTTGAACATATAGTGGATACCGTGCTTTATTTCGAGGGTCAGCGAAACGGTAATTATCGCCTTTTAAGAAGTGTGAAAAACCGTTTCGGCGGCACAAACGAAATAGGTGTTTTTGAAATGAGCGGCACGGGTCTTAAAGAAGTCAAAAATCCGTCCGAATATATGCTTTCGGGCAGGCCCGAGGATGTACCCGGGTCGGTCATAACCTGCATTATGGAGGGCAGCCGCCCTATGCTGATAGAGGTGCAGAGCCTTGTTACTTATACCAATTTCGGTATACCGCGCCGTATGGCAACGGGTACGGATTTTAACAGGGTGATTATGCTTATTGCGGTGCTTGAAAAATGCGGCGATCTTCAGCTGGGAAATTATGACAGTTATGTAAACCTTGCAGGCGGTATGAAAATTACCGAAACTTCGCTTGACTGCGCGGTCGCGGTGGCTATAGCATCGGCATATACGGGCAAAAAGGTGTCGCCCGATACGGTGATTTTCGGTGAGGTAGGCCTTACGGGTGAAATACGCGGCGTATCTATGGTGCAGCAAAGGGTGAACGAGGTAAAAAAACTCGGTTTTACACGCTGTGTTATACCGCGTGCCAATTTAAAAGAGGCGGCAGCAGTGAAAGGTATAGATATTTTAAGCGTAAATTCAATTAATGAACTGCTTAAAGTAAGTATGAAATAAATGTCGGCAATGATTATTT
>CAMNCZ010000016.1 GCA_946534775.1 uncultured Eubacteriaceae bacterium | reverse complement strand
TTAAAGCATAAATTTATTGATTACTTCTGCTACTGCGCCGTGGTTATTATCGTTTTCTGTAACATAATCGGCACATTCAAGTACAGGCTTGATGGCATTTTTTACTGCAACGCCAAGACCTGCGGCTTTAAGCATAGGTATATCGTTTTCGTGATCGCCCATTGCAATTACCTGTTCTATCGGTATATTCAGTAAATCAGCCAGTTCTTTTACAGCTGTACCCTTTGTAACATTTATGGGATTAAATTCATATAAATTTTTATGTGAAAAGAAAGTACAGCAGTTGTTTTTTATATTATCTGCCATATTTTTTTCAAGCTTTTTAAGCCTTGAATGTATATGAAGTATCAATACCTTATTTACCTTATCGCTGATATGTTCTTTCAAATCATCAACCACTACAGGTTCAAGTTTTTGGCGTTTACAATATTGTTTTGTAAAAAAAGTTTGTTTATCTATCCAAAGTTTTTCGTTTTGGTAGATTTGAATACTGACCTTGCATTTTCTGCAATAATCAATTATATCGCTTACCAGCTGTTTATCGAGGTAATGACAAATATGTACTTCATCACCCTTATATATTATACCCCCATTGTAGCCAATAGTAAAGCCCGAAATGCCAAGTTGGGTGTTAAATTTGTTTATGCTCATATTGGAACGACCGCTGCATATTGAAACATATTTACCTGCTTCGGTAGCTTTTTTTATAGCTGCGATATTTTCTTCACTGATACTGCCGTCTTTACTTAAAAGTGTATCGTCAAGATCTAATAATAAAAGATTATACATTTTCTTTAGCACCTTTTTTGTTATTTTTTGCTCTTAACAGTTCTCTTTTGCGCTTTTTAATTATCATACGTTCCTTAAATACTATGTTTGTGCCGTTTTCTCTGGCCGCTGTTATAGCTTCTTTTTCTTCTTCGCTTAAAGGTGTAAGACAATCGCCTGCAATTATCTGTTTGGCGTAGGTATAGCAACCGTCACGATAGTAAAGACTGTTTAATACTATACCCGAATCGTTTTGGTCAAGCAAAGCAATTGCATAACTCAATTCGCCGCCTATTTCTTCAAAAGTGTTGTATTTAACAATGCCGATTTTTTGAATACCTGTTTTAAGTACCCGTTTAATATCTTCTATATCTTCAAAAATGCCGTCGTTTTTAACCTTTATCTCTTTTACTTCATCAAGATATTCGTTTAATAATTGTTCAAGGTTGTGATTTTTGCTGTTTGGCCGCATAAATCTGTCAAACTTGTTTTTAAGCCTGCGAACCTCCAACATTGCCAGTAAAAAGAAAAATGTCATTATAACAAGTAAAATAAGAATAGCGGCAAGTACGGCAACAATGTGGGTCTCGATAAATTCAAGCATTTTTATACCCCCTTATTGTTTCACGTGAAACATTATTGTATTTTCTTTATCATACCTACTATTCTGTCAAGTTCATCATCGGAGTAATATTCGATAACTATTTTACCTGTGTTGTTTTTAAGGTTTTTAATATTAACCTTTGTGCCTAAAATGTTTTTAAGGTCTTTAGCAAGGTTAAGATAAATTCTTGCTTCCTTTGGATTTTTCATTGTAGCGTCGGGTTTTTCGGTCTGTTCGACAGCTGCAAGTTCATTCACTTTTTTAACAAGTTCCTCTGTTTGCCTTACGCTAAGACCTTCATCAATAACGTGTTCCGCTGTTTCAAACTGTAAATCGTTATTTGTTATACCGAGCAGTGCACGGCAGTGACCGCTTGAAAGCCTGTTTTCATCAAGAAAAGTCTGTACACGCTTATCAAGGTTTAACAGACGCATACTGTTTGCAACGGCGGCGCGGCTTTTGCCTACCTTAGCTGCAATAGCCTCTTGATTTAAGTTAAATTCATCGGAGAATTTTTTGTATGTTTGTGCCTCTTCAAGCGGAGTAAGGTCTTCACGCTGTATATTTTCAATCAACGCTATTTCAAGTGCTTCAATCTCTGAAATATCGTTTTTGACAATAACGGGTATCTCGCTTATGCCTGCTTTACGCGCTGCTCTCCAACGGCGTTCCCCTGCAATTATAACATAATAATCATCTACTTTTTTAACCGTGATAGGTTGAATAACACCGATCTGGCGGATACTTTCCGCAAGTTCGTTAAGCGCCTCGTCGTTAAATGAACGTCTGGGCTGTTCTTTATTGGGTGTTATTTTGTTTATGTCTATTGAGTAGACTTTGTCATTTGATATATCATCGGATGACGGCACATTTTTTACTTGTTCTATCTTTAATGCACCCAAGCCTTTGCCTAAGCCTGTTTTTCTTTCAGCCATAATTTTTCCTTCCTATTATAATATAATATTTACTGATTACTGCTGTGTTCAATTACCATATCGGCAAGCAGTTCATAAGCCTCTGCGCCCTTTGACTTTGGGTCGTAAAGGTTTATGGGCATACCGTGGCTGGGCGCTTCACTTAAACGCACGTTACGCGGTATTATACATTTGTAAACCGATTCGTCAAAATAATTTTTAACTTCCTCAACCACTTGCAGTGAAAGGTTTGTACGGCCGTCGTACATTGTAAATATTATACCTTCGATACTAATTTTGCTGTTGAGTTTACTCTTAACAATATTATAGGTATGTATAAACTGCGTTAAACCTTCAAGCGCTAAAAACTCACACTGAAGTGGTATCAAAACCGAGTCTGCCGAAACAAGTGCATTAAGTGTAAGTATATTGAGCGAAGGCGGACAGTCGATAACAATATAATCATATCTGTCTCTGAGAAAAAGTTTATCTATAATATCGCTTAATATATAGTTGGGCTTTTCAAGCTCGACAAGTTCAATTTCGGCACCTGCCAGGTTTATATCGGTTGGCAGAATATCCATTGCATTGAAAAGTTCGACACGTTTTTTTACCTCAAAAAAATCAGCATTACCTGTCATAAGGTCGTAAAAAGTTTTGCTGCCGTCATTTTTTTCTATGCCAAGACCTGTGGTGGTATTGCCTTGAGGGTCGGAATCTATAACCAGTACGCTTTTATTTTTAGCCGCAAGGTAAGCGGATAAATTTATAACGGTAGTGGTTTTGCCGACACCGCCTTTTTGGTTGGCAACCGCAATAACTCTTCCCATAGCTTTCTCCTTTGTAAATTTATTTCTATATATAGTATACCATATTTTTGTTTCACGTGAAACAAAAAATAAAAATATTATTTAACAAAATTTATAATAGAATATAATGATATTTTGTATATTTTGTAACACTTTTGTAACAAATTTTATGCCAAAAAATAATAAATAAAATTTGTAAAAACTATTGAAATTATTTCAGTATTTGGTATAATTATAATAGAATAGTATGTAATTTAAGTGGGGTAGAATGATGTTAAGGCTTAAACAAATATATAAAAGCTACGGAAAAGCAAATATATTAAACGGCGCAAGCCTTGATATCAACAAGGGCGATTGTATTGCTATAATCGGCGGAAACGGCTGCGGCAAAACAACGCTTGTGCAGGTTTTGTGCGGCATAATACGCGCGGATAAAGGAAGTATTTTAAACGGCGACAAACCTGTCGATAAAGATGATTTTAAGCATCTTTTCGGTTATTTGCCGCAAAACGACCCTTTAATAGATGAATTGAGTGTAAAAGATAATCTGAAATTGTGGTTTTCAACAATGGATGTATCTTTTAAAAATCACCCGCTTATAAAAAAATTAAAGATAAACACATATTTGAATAAACCTGTAAATAAGCTTTCCGGCGGTATGAAACGCAGGGTCAGTCTTTGTATTGCAATGGCAAACGATGCGCCCATACTTGTTATGGATGAGCCGACAACTGCACTTGATATTGTTGCAAAGGACGAAATGTGGTCTATGCTTGGGGATTATATGCACTCGGGCGGCACTGTTGTGCTGACAACGCATAATTATGACGAGATAAAAAACTGCACCCGCCTTATGCTTATGAAAAACGGGGTTCTAAAAGAAATAAATAAAGATGCTTCATACAATGAAATAATGGAATATCTTAATCAAGGTGGAAAAAATGAGTGATAATGAACGCAAAAAACGCGACGTAAAAATCGCAACACGCGAGGAACTTTTAAATCGCTCTTCACACAGCGATGAAAAAAGGTCATCACGAAGATCAGGCGAATCTTCAAGGCGGCAGACGGAACTTGAACCCGTAAGAAAACGCACTGATGCCGAACCTACAAGACGGCACAGCAGCGAACAGCCAAATAGAAAAGCCGAAAGCGAACCTATCAAAAGAAAACGCACGGTACGCGAAGATCCCGAAGAAAAGCGCAAAAGAAAAAGAAAGAAAAAAATAAAACGTATCATAAGAGTAACGGCAGTACTTGGTGTACTGTTTTTAATACTGTTGATGTTGCTTGCGGGTTTGTTTAACCTGTTTTCGGGCAGCAAAGGAAAAGTAAGACGTGCTTATGCAAAGACGATATCGAGTTATCAGAAACGCAGTGATATTGCAGGAACGATATTCGGTAAAGATGTGGCAAAATGGATGAAGAAAGGCGATATCAGCCAAAGTTTTTCTCTTGCTGTTACGGATAACACCGCGGGTGCCGCAGGTATTGGCATTTCGGGCAGTATAGACAAAAATAAATCCACAAAAACCGCTGCGGCACAGCTTGGTATCACTTACAATGATTTAACGCCTGCCCAGCTTAAAATGTATACCGACAACAAAAAAATAATGTTCTCTTCACCCGGTATATATGATGATTGGCTGTCGATGGACTGCGAAAATATAGTTTCTCAGCTGTCGGGTTCGGCGTTGGGTGCGGATCTTGAAATTTCTTCCGATCACGAATTTTCGCTGAAAATGTTTAAAGACGAAGAAAACCAGGGAGAGATCGTTTTAAGCCTTACCGATGAAATGTCGCAGGTATTTACAAAGGAAATGGACAGTTTGTCGAAAAAAGCGAAGTACTCAAGAATAAAAGAGAAAAAGAGCGTTATGATAGACGGTCAGGAAAAGAAGCTGCGCGGCTACAGGCTTGAAATAAAGGGCGATGATTTTAAAAATGCGCTTGTAAACGTACTTAGCAAGGTAAGAACAAATAAAAAGATAAAATCGCTTTTAGGAGAATATGCGAAAGTTCAGTATGAGTCCGTGGCCTTGTATTCAATGCTGTTTAAAGACCCCAACGCACTTGTTGATGAATATTACAAGGAAATGGACAGAGTGCTTGAACAGATAAATAAATCGACATTTATCGACACAGGAGCCGATGTATATATTTACAGAGGTGTGCTTGCGGATGTTGATTTCAATACGGTCTACAATATAGATGAGGACCAGATGAAGATAAATTTTGTCGGCGGTATGAATGGCGGCAAGCGTCCGTATGAGGATGTCAGCCTTGTGCTTACGCTTGATGACGGACAGCAAAAACTTACCGCAAGTTATATTGAAAATACGGATAATTTTGATAAAACTTTCGTTAACAAGCGCAATTTTGTGCTTGGCAACGGCGATAACGATTTAAGCGTAGATACTTCGCTTACTTACGATAAATCGACAGGTGTATTGAACGGCAGTGCCGACCTTAAAACCCCGAGCGGTGGTTTTATCGACCTTAACGGTTCGGGACAGCTTAGCAAGGAAAACGGTATTACAAAGCTGAATGCGCAGGAAATAAAACTTGATTATAACGATGCGCTTACCCTTGTTATGGAAGGCAGCTATGAGATAAAGTCATTTAAAAAACGTGTTGACACTCCGCAGGGTAATGTGACAGAACTTTTCAAAGCCGACAAGGCGCAGATAGATCAGATAAAAGCTACTGTTGCACAGAATTTCGATACAGCGATAAATACGCTTAATAAGGCACTTGAAAGTGTTGACGGTATAACAAATGTTCCTGCCGAAAATACCGAAAATCCAAGTGAAACGACTACTTCGGAAACGGGCGAAAGCACCGAAAGTGAAACATCCTCCGATGCAAATGCCGAAGATACGCCGAAAGATCCCGAAAAAGACAACGAACAAGTTGATAGTGATGCCGCTTAAAACGGCAAGGGAAAAAGAAAATGAAATTAACATTCAAACTTTTTTTACTGGAGCTTAAACGTACCTTAAAATTTATGCCGCGCATACTTTTGTGTGCTGCGGCATTATTTGTAATTGCCGCACTTTTGCTGCGCTTTGGCGCAGCCGACAAAGCCGAAGGCGGCGCAGTCAAGGTAAAAATAGGCTATTTTAACCCAAGTAACGACACATATATAAATATGCTTGTAAATATGGTCACGGAAATGGACAGTGTGAAAAGCATATCGCAGTTTGAGGCTGTCGATAGTAAACAAGCGGTTTATGACGGCATATCCGATGGCAGATTTTACGGCGGTATTATTTTCCCCGAAAATTATATTCAGGGTATAATGGACGGCAGCAATACCCCCGCGGTAATTATTGTGCCGCAGGGTAGTGACAACTCGGTGTTCAGGCGTCTCGTATCGGTGGGCAGTGATATGCTTATTACCGTGCAGGCGGGTATTTATGCGGCTGCCGACGGAAAAAGACTCAGCCGCACCCAGTTGTTAGATATAAATATGGAATATGTAAATTTTGTAATGGGACGCAGCAAGCTGTTTGTGCGCGAAAGTTGGTCGCCTTACGGTACTTTGAGCATCAAACAATATTACTGCGCATCTGCTTTGAGCCTTATATGCCTGCTTTGCGGCATAAGTCTTTCATTTATGTTTTACGACTACGGTCAAGGTTTTAAAAGTTACTGTAAATTATGGCGCTACAACGGTGTGTTTATGCTTATTTTAAAACAGATAACAATTAGTTTGATAGTTGCGCTGTTTGTTGTGCCCGCGCTTATTGTAGTAAACAACTTTGTGCCTTTTGTCGAAATAAAAGTTTTCGAGATAGTTTGTGCGGTATTTATATGCGGACAGCTTATAACCTGCTTTTATACGGTGTTTGGGGGCAGTGCTGTGCTTTTGCTGACTGCGTTTACGGCTGTAACGGGTTTTATAGGCGGGCTTTTTGTGCCGACAGCTTATCTTGCGGGCACGGGGCTTGATAAACTCTCCGCCTTTATGCCGATAAATACGGTGTTTAACTGCTTTATGTCGCTTTTTACATACCATTCGCCCAAAATCAGCGTTTTGCCGATGGCTGCGGCGGTATATGCAATAACTTTTGTTATCTGCGCATTGAAAAGAGGTGTGCAGAGATGAAATATATAAAGAATTTTTTTGAAAATATTTTAATTTACACAAAACGTATACTCGGTCATCCCGGTATTGTGCTTCTGCTTTTTTGTATGCCGCTGCTTGCGCTGGTTTTCAATACCTATATAAACAAGGCAGAAGGGGCTTTTGTAGGTATATACGCCGAGGGCAATGCCGATGAAGTTATTGCCGATTTGGTAAAAAATACTGATGCTATCACGTTCAGGGTCTATACCGATAAGGAGCAAATGAAGCTTGATGTGGAAACGCAGCTGCTTGAATGTGCCTTTATTCTGCCCGAAAACGTGGCTGATATCGAAAATATGCAGATAATAAACGGCGAAGGTTATGCCGCTGTTTTAACGGAAGTAAGTAAAGAAGCGGTTTTTGCATCGGTGCTTAAAATTTACGGTGATAAAGCGGCGCTGAGTTTCGCAAAAAAAAGTAATATAGGTATAGTTGATGATAATTTTGAATCGTCTTATCTTAAATATGTAGAAAGTACGCCGTCTTCCGTAACGTTTGAAGAAGCACCCGCAAGGCCCGAAACAAGCACTCCCAAAAGGAATATCCCGCTTTGTGTCTGCGCAATGCTGCTTATTTGTGCAGGCCTTATCGGTACAACTTTTGCAATAAAAGATAAAAAAATCGGTGTAAATTTCGGTGCGGGCAGCTGTATTGCGGTATCGGTCGTTTTGTTTTTGATATCGGCACTTGTTTCGCTGTATATCCTTGATAAAAAGCCCGATCATATCAGGTTTTTGATATTCTGCGCAGGCATCTGGGGCGGCAGTATGATATTTGCGGGCTTTGTAAAAAACGAAAAGATCGCGTGGATAATTATGCCTTTGGTGATAATGACGGTGTTTTTGTTTGATATAGTAAGAATTTCAAATATTTCCCCCGCTTTTTTACCGATAGAAAAAATTTTACTTTCGCATTATTTTATTTATGAGAAAACATTGAATTTAACGGGCTTTTCGGGTGTACTTTGCATATTGGGCACCTTAAAACAAAAATATCGGTAAAATTATCAATATATGTTGATTTTTTATATTAAATTTGATATAATATTATAAATATAGTAAATTTTAACTAATAAGGATTGTTCTCCGTCTGTCGGACGGTGGGTAATATTAAAAAAACAAGGGAGGTTTTTACTTATGGGACTTATTAAAGCTATAGCATCTGCGGCAGGTTCGGTGCTTGCGGATCAATGGCGTGAATACTTTTACTGCGAGGCTATGCCCGAAAGCGTACTCGTTTTAAAGGGTTCAAAAAGGGTAAACAAAGGCTCTAATACAAAGGGCAACGATAACATCATTTCAAACGGCAGCATTATCGCCGTTGCCGACGGTCAGTGTATGCTTATCGTTGAGCAGGGCAAGGTTGCCGAGGTTTGTGCGGAGCCGGGCGAGTTTGTATACGACTCTTCGACGGAACCCAGTATTTTCTACGGTGGTTTTGGTGAAGGTCTGAAAGAATCTTTCAAGAACATAGGCAAGCGTTTCACATTTGGCGGAGCTACAGCCAACGATCAGAGAGTTTACTTTGTAAATACAAAGGAACTTATGAACAATAAATACGGCACCCCCAATCCTGTGCCTTTCCGTGTTGTTGACAATAATATCGGACTTGATATCGATATTTCCGTAAGATGTTTCGGAGAATATTCATTCAGAATCGTCGATCCTATCAAATTTTATACAAATGTATGCGGAAATGTAACCGACGCATACAAGCGCGAAACTATTGAAGGCCAGATGAAAACCGAGTTTTTGACGGCTTTACAGCCCGCTTTCGGTAAAATAAGCGAAATGGGTATCCGTTACAGCGCAGTTACAAACCATACTATGGAAATGGCCGATGCACTTAACGAGGTACTTTCCGCTAAATGGCACGATATCCGCGGTATTGAGATCGTTTCGGTCGGTGTTTCTTCTATCAGTGCTTCTCAGGAAGACGAGGAACTTATCAAAAAACTTCAGCGTGATGCAACATTCCGTAATCCCACTATGGCAGCTGCGCACCTTGTTGGCGCTCAGGGCGAAGCTATGGTCGGCGCAGCCAACAACCAAAACGGCGGTATGGGCGTAATGGGTGCATTTATGGGTATGAATATGGCTCAGAACGCAGGAGGTATGAACGCAGGCAATCTCTTCCAGATGGGTGCTCAGCAGCAGGCACAACAGCAGGCACAGCAGCCCGCTCCTCAGGCGGCAGCAGGTTGGGCTTGTACTTGCGGCCACACGGGCAATACAGGTAAATTCTGTGCAGAGTGCGGCGCTCCCAAGCCCGCTCCCGTATCGGCAGAGGGCTGGACTTGCAGCTGCGGTGCAGTAAACAAGGGCAAGTTCTGTTCCGAATGCGGCAAGCCAAAGCCCGCAGGTGCACCGCTTTACAAGTGTGATAAGTGCGGTTGGGAACCCGAAGATCCCACAAACCCGCCTAAATTCTGCCCCGAATGCGGCGACCCGTTTGACGAAAACGATAAACAGTAAAATCAATGCGGACTGTCTGTTTGGCAGTCCGTTTTTTAAATATATAAAGGAAACAAAATGAAAAAAATTTTGATATTGATAACCGTGATAGTTTTGACTATAGTCGGATTTTCCGTACTGAGAAAGTCGTCGGAAAAATATATTAAAGACAAACAAAAAGAAGAGTTTATACAAAATGCCACGGCTTATCTTGAACAAAAATACAATATAAAAATTACCGACTGCGTAAAATATTATCCAAGCGATATAGGTTATCACGATGCAATGCTTGACGGCGGGTATTTTACCTACTCGGCCGAGGGCGGCATATTTATCGACAGCAGCGGCAGTGAGATAAGATGCACCAACAGAAACGGCAATCTGACCGATGATTACGAAGAGGAAAAGCTGTATAAAAATTTTTACGGATATGTTTCGGAAAAATTGGGTGTGGATGTGAAATATATCAGATTTGATAACTGCGGTCAGGAAGTAGTGTACAATAACTATACCGATCATTATGTGAATAAAAATATATATCTTTTCCTTGAACGCAGTACGGTAAGATATGCGGCTATGGATCCCGAGGTATTTTTCAATGATTTACTGGGTTATTTTGATGAGGGAGATATGAATATTTATGCACTTGAAAATGAAAATACAAGTAGGGAACAACTGCTGCAAAATACCGAAAATTTTAAAAACGGGACCGATCTTGATGCGGTATATATATCCGTATACCCTCAAAATACCGATTTAAAAAGAAAAGACGATAATTCGCAAGGTGATATTTTGTATAACGGTATAAACAGCAATTATTTGTATGAATATGACTATTATGTTATTTGTAATGGAACAGGCACAAGAATGGCTACAAAAGAGGAAATTTTCAAATGAAAATAATAAAAAGATTGTTTTTAGCCGCAGTCGCAGCGTTTATGGCATTGTGGCTGCTATCTGTGATAAAATGCGAGATCGATACGAACAAACTTAAAAACGAACTTCCGACTTTGACAGATATTTACGGAGAACATATAGTAAACGACATTTAAAAATGTCATTTACTATAACCCTGCGGGGCATGCACA
>CAMNCZ010000015.1 GCA_946534775.1 uncultured Eubacteriaceae bacterium | reverse complement strand
TGGCAAAAAACCTGTTTTTTGCCAGAGGGTGGAGCTTAATGCGACACCCTCGTTTATCGGAAGATTTAACTTCCGATAACACAAACTATGAGAAGGGAGAGTGTAAGTTTGAAAAAAGTACATTGGTCAAAATTAAACGGTTCAATAAATCAACTGAGAAAAAGTATGGCGTTCAGGATCATCTTTTCGGCGGTGTTTTTGCTTTTTTTGTTTACAATGCTGGTAAGTGCGGTAGGATATATTTGTTTTACCGATTCTATGACAAGGCAGTATAACGATTCGGCTTTTCACACGGCGGAAACGGCGGCCACACTTATCAATGCCGATCATCTCGGGCAATATATGGAAAGTAACGGAAATGATCCCGAATACCTCGATTCACTCGACAGAATAAATAACTTATGCCAAAAGCAGGATGTAACGCTGCTTTATGTTATAGATGTGGATACATCGGATTATCAGCATTTTACTTCGGTGTTCAATACGGTGAATGAAAAGACGAGTTATACGCCGTGGGATATCGGCTATATAAGGGAAACCACAAATGAGGAGTATGCGCAGATCTATCGCGGTATATACGAGGAAGGACTTGAGAGAGGAACTATTGCAAGGGTAAACAATTTGCGTGGTGCGGAACCGCATATAACTTCGCTGATACCGCTGAAGGGCAGTGACGGCGCGGTAAAAGCGGTAATATGCGTTCAGCGGCCTATGGAAGAACTGCAAAACGGACGTTATCGTTATCTGGCGATAGTAGGGACCATCGGATTTTTACTTGCGGCTTTTACATCGGTCTGGGTGGTAAGATATCTTAAAAAAGAAGTACTGCGTCCTATCGGAAAAATAGGAAGCGAGGCAGAACGTTTTGCACGGGAAACAAGTATGGCGGAACAGGGCGCGCTGGACGGCCTGAGCAATACTACGGAGATAATTACGCTGACTACGGCAATACAAAAAATGGAACGGGATACCGTACAGGCTATTGACCGATTAACTGCGGTCACGGCGGAGAAAGAACGTATCGGTACCGAGTTGGCGCTGGCTACGCGTATCCAGGCAGATATGCTCCCAAATATCTATCCCGCTTTCCCCGAACGCAAGGATTTTGATGTTTATGCCAGTATGGAGCCTGCAAAAGAGGTTGGCGGCGACTTCTACGACTTTTTCCTGATAGACGACACTCACCTGGGTATAGTAATGGCGGATGTATCGGGTAAGGGAGTCCCTGCGGCACTCTTTATGATGGTATCAAAAATACTTGTACAGAATTTTGCTATGACGGGACGAAGCCCCGCGGAAGTTCTGCAAACAGTCAACGACCAGATCTGCAACAACAATCGCGAGGAAATGTTTGTAACGGTGTGGTTAGGTATACTGGACACCGAGAGTGGCATAATTACGGCTGCAAATGCGGGACACGAGTACCCGGCCGTTATGCAGCCGGGAGGCGGGTTTGAACTGGTAAAAGACAAACACGGCTTTGTTATCGGCGGTATGGAGGGCGTAAGATACAAAGAGTATGAGTTGAAGTTTTCGCCGGGTGCGAAACTGTTTCTTTATACCGACGGTGTACCCGAAGCGACCAATGCGAAAAACGAACTGTTCGGAACGGAGCGTATGATAGCGGCGCTGAACGAAAATCCCGATGCTTCGCCCGAGGAACTGCTGAAAAACGTCAGAAGGTCGGTGGACGCTTTTGTGAAAGATGCGGAGCAATTTGATGACCTTACAATGCTTTGTGTGGAATACACGGGCAAAAAATAATTACTTCATATTTATGCCGAGTATGCCGCCGAGCGCGCCGCTTGCAAGGCTTATGCCAAGTGTAAGCAGAGTTTTTGTGCCCACGCTGTAATCGGGGGTTATCATAAAGCCCGCAAATACTGTTGCTATAGTATAAATAATGCCTACGGCAAGGCCGTTAAGCATACCGCGGCTTTGAATATTTCGGGCGGCGGTCAGTGCGCCTGCAAATACGGCGGCAAGGCTTGTTATATGCACGGCGATATATACGGTGTTTTCGTTAAGTCCGCTGCCAAGTGTCATAACGGCTGCGCAGCATACCATAACGGCGGCGGTTATGGCAAAAGTTGTCAAAAGGCCTTTTGTAATGGCAAATAAAGGTGATTTTGCGGGGGTGTTGTCGTTTTTCAAAATAATTCTCTCCCAAAAAATTTATTTATACTATTGTACTGTTTTGAATTTTGGTTTATGATATATATAGGGTGATTTTATGAAAAAGATTGATCTGCACACACATTCAACCGCATCCGACGGTACTTTTACGCCGACGGAGCTTGTGGAGTATGCGGCAAAAAAACAGCTGGCGGCGATAGCGCTGACCGACCACGACACGCTTGACGGCGTTAAGGAAGCGCAGGGCGCAGGCGAAAAGTTCGGTGTGTATGTCATAAGCGGGGCGGAGTTTTCAACGGTGTACGAAAAGATATCGCTGCATATAGTGGGGCTTTTTCTGCCCGAAAATTCGGCCGAAATAAAAAGCAGACTTGCTTATATGAAAAATGCCCGCCTTACAAGAAACGTGAAAATGCTGCAAAATTTAAAAAACGAGGGTGTGGATATAACTTTGGAGGAGTTGAAAAAAAACTTTCCCGACAGCGTTATATCAAGGGCGCATATTGCACAGCTAATGCAGATAAAAGGCTATGTCGGCAGCAAAAATGAGGCTTTTGACCGATATATCGGAAACCGATGCAAGGCTTATGTGGAAAAAGAAAGTTTGACTCCCGAAGAAACGATAGCCTTGATAAAAAAAGCGGGCGGCGTATCGGTGTGGGCGCATCCCGTGCTTTGCAAATTAAGTGACAAAAATCTGGAAATGATGGTAAAAAGGCTGAAAGGATACGGCCTTGATGCGATAGAGGCGTATTATCCCACATATACGCCGTCGGAGAGCAAATATATAAAGACATTGGCACAGAAATACGCACTTTGTCTGTCGGGCGGCAGCGATTTTCACGGCAGTATAAAGCCGGGACTGGATCTCGGTACGGGCTACGGAAAACTGGAAGTGCCGTACAATTTATTGGAAGAACTGGAAAAATTAAGGGGATAAACAGAAAGGAAGAAGAAAATGCCGGGCGATAAAAGATCAATAAAGCTTATTGCGCAGAACAAGAAGGCTTATCACGATTATTTTATACTTGAGACCTATCAGGCGGGTATAGCGCTTACAGGTACGGAAGTTAAAAGCATACGCGCAGGCAGATGCAACCTGAAGGACAGCTTTATAAAAATAGAAAACGGTGAAGCTATTATAAAAAATATGCATATAAGCCCTTATGAACAGGGCAATATTTTCAATCACGACCCACTTGCGGACAGACGCCTTCTTTTGCATAAATACGAGATAAACAAACTCATCGGTGCAGTTACCATAGACGGACACACGATAGTGCCGCTTAAAGTCTATTTGCAGGGAAGTCTTGTAAAGGTGGATATAGCTGTTGCAAAGGGCAAGAAACTTTACGATAAGCGCCAGGATATCGCAAAGAAGGACCAGCAGAGAGAAGCTGCGCAGGCTTTTAAGGAAAATCTGAAAGTATGATAAAACAGAAAAGGGGGTGTCATTATGTTTTTTGATTGGAACGGGAACGGACGAAAAGATGATATGTTCGACAATTATATGGACTATATGATGATCAATGATATATTAGATACAGATGGTGACAAAGACGGGGACGAAGAAGATGAGTGACGAAAAAACTACGTTAAAATCACTGGGTATCTACACCGACGGTGCCTGCTCGGGAAATCCGGGCCCCGGCGGCTACGGGGTGGTGATGCTTTATAAAAACCAAAGAAAGGAACTTTCGGAGGGCTTTAAAAAGACCACAAACAACCGTATGGAGGTACTGGCAGTGATAAAGGGGCTGGAAGCGCTTAAAATACCGTGTCAGGTCACTTTGTACAGCGACAGCAAATATGTAGTGGATGCAATAACAAAGGGCTGGGTAAAAAAGTGGAAGGCAAACAACTGGGTAAAGCCCGATAAGAAAAAGGCGCTTAATGTGGACCTTTGGGAAAGGCTTTTGGAACTGCTTGACAAGCACAAGGTGATATTTGTGTGGGTAAAAGGCCACGCGGATAATGTCGAAAACGAACGCTGCGATTTTCTTGCAAGGCAGGCGATAGCGGGCGGAAACCTGCTTGACGACAATGGTTTTGAGGGTTGAGTCGTTATAAAACAATACAATAGTAATTTTTGTAAAAAATCAATAGAACAAAGTTGACACAAGACAAAAAATCTGTAAAATTTTTTGAAAAAAACAAAATTTTGTGACACTTTTCTATTGATTTTTTTCTTAAATAACAGTATAATAAAATTGACTATCAGTGTGGATATCCATTGCGTTCGCAGGCTGTATGGTAAGGCTTTGACGGGTCTTATTCAGCGGTGTGGGTGCAGCAATAGGGGGATTTACATTTTTAGAACTTTGGGATTTGATCCCGAAATCTTTAAGAAGGAGGAAAAATATGAAAAAGCGTAGAATATTGGCTATGGCTTTGGCTGTAGCAATGCTTTCATCTTCAATTTCGTTCAACGTATATGCTGATGATACTGCCGCAGCAGATCAGGAAGCAGTTGTAACGGATGAGGTCGCTTCGCCTGCCGCCAACGAAACATCGGCAAGCGGTTCAAACGGCGAAACACCCGCAGAAGAGAACGGCGAGCTTTCTGCTTTTGCCAGAGAAAACTGGATCGGCGGTCTTTATACCAACGTGGACAACTCGGGCGAATGGAAGGCTTCCGTATTCGGCAGCGCCGGCGGTGAAGATAAAGTTACGGGTACCAACATCTATACAGTAGATGGCGAACAGATACCTTACTTTGTTGCACAGGAAGACGGCACAGACGAAAACAAAAAAGTAAATCTTCGCATGGGTGTTATCAACCCCGACGGCACATCTGATGCAGAACAGGTTGGTAAACTTTCAACGGATGTTGACGGTTTGGTTTATTACTATACCGAACTTGACCCAAGCGATAACTTTGAACTCAGCGCAGATATCAAGATAAACAGACTTGGTACAGAGGTCAAAGACTTTAAGCAGGCTGCTTTTGGCGCAATGGTGCGTGACTTTGTTATACCTATGGAAAGCGCCGAATTTTATGAGGAGTATGCAAACAAACTTGCGGCAGCGGAATCACTTCCGTTAAGACAGAGAGCTGCTGCTCTTGCAGAAGCGGCTGCAATGCTCGAAGGCAAGTATGATGCCAATGTCGGCACAAACTTTGCCGCTGTTGGTGCACTGTATATGAACGATATCTCGACAGCTGTAAGAGCTTTCTATCGTCAGGATGCAGTCCTCAGCACAGCATCAAACGACCCTAAAACCGCTTACCAGGGCAATGATCTTCCCGTAGCGGGCGATAAGGTACACGTTACCATTACAAAGCAGGGTAATCTTTATAAAACACAGTACGGCGACAGCGACCCCGTTGTTCTTGACAAGGTAACACTTGGTGACAACGGCAAACTTTACGCAGGTTTCTTTGCAGTAAGAAGCTGCGATGTTACCGTATCAAACATCAAACTTGAAAAGACAAAAGAAGTATCCGATATCAAGATCACATCTCTTCCCGACAAGGTAGATTACATTGTCGGCTCGGCTGCGGATACTATCGATACAACAGGCCTTACGGCCGAAGTAACATACAGCGACGGTTCCAAGGAAACTGTAGGCGCCGACAAGCTTGTATGCACAAACCCCGATCTTACAACCGTTGAAAACGGTAAAGTAGTTACAGTAAACTACGGCGGTAAGACAGATACTTTCACTGTAAATGTAGACTTTAACAGGGTAGTGGATATGACACTTGAATATGCTCCCGTTATCGTTGATTACATTACAGGCAGAAAGTTCACTTCAAACGGTCTTCAGATACGCGCAACTTACAAGTCGGGCGTAAGCGAAGTACTTAAAGCTAACAACTATACATTAAAACTTGACAATACCACAGAACTTACAGATGCAAACTTCTACTTTACAAATGATATGGTAGGTACACATACTGTAAGGGCAGATTTTAAGGAAACGGCTACAACACTTGCAGACGGTCACTATGTTGAATTTAATATCAACGTAACACCCGCTTCATTTGACAGCATTTCCGTAAGATCACTTCCCGAAAAGGGTACAGAATCTCTTCCGTTTGACCTTAACGAAGATAAAGACCTTGACGGCCTTATCATCAACGGCAACTATACTGTTGACGGTCAGACAGTAAGAAAAGCACTTGACGAAAACGAATATACCGTAACAGGCCTTGATGTCGTTGACGGCAAGGAAGTATTTGCATCGGAAGGCTGGAGAACACTTACAGTTACATTCAATGCAGATCCTTCAAAAACTTGTACATTCGATGTACTTGTAAGGGCTAAAACACCCGTTAGAGCCTACATCCAGAACTATCCTCGTCTTACATACTTTGTAGGCGAAGAGTTTGATGCTACAGGCCTTGATGTATATGTAAGATATTCAAACGCTACTTTCAGACAGCTTGATAAGAGCGAATATTCTGTTGATACATCATCATTCGACTCATCTACGGCAGGCGCTTCAACATCTGTTAAGGTAGTTGCTGTTATGGGTGATGTAACAAACGAGATCACACTTCCCATCAAGATAAGAGACAACACGGAAAAAATCTGGAAAGCTACCCTTATGGGTGCATCTTCACTTGGTGTAAGTGAAAAAGATCCTTCATCAAACATTACCGTTTATGATGAAAACGGCGATCAGTCACTTTACCTTACAGGCGATAAGGGCTATGTTCTTGACGAACAGCCTGTAGGCATAATGCAAAACGGTAAAATGACAAACGTAAGCAAAGTTAACGTAACATCCTGGGACGGCGCAGGTAAATATGCTACAGACCACGATGGTATCGCTTACTACTATACAAGAGTTAACGCAAAAGACAACTTTGAAGTATCTGCCGATGTAACGGTAAACAGATACATCCGTGACCCTGCCAACGCTGCCGATGCAAAACTTATTGCAGACAAAAAGGCAAAAATGCAGGAGATCTACAACAAGCAGAGCTATGTTGACGAAGCAACCGGCGAGATCAAGCAGGTAACCGACCTTATGGCACTTGATATGGTTCGTTCGGGTCAGGAAGCTTTCGGTATTATGGCTCGTGACGTTATCCCTATGTTCCTTCCCGTGGAAAAGGGCGGTAACGATAACTCCATCACAACTGACTTCAATGCAGCCGAAAAAGACGAATACGGCGAGCCTATAAGCATCTTTGAAGCTTACAAGATGCAGGAGGCAGGCAAGATCGAAGCAGGTATAACAAACGAAGACGTTAACATTATTTCGTTCTCGTCAAACGTTGTTGTTGCAGGTGGTGCAACACAGTCAACATTCCCGACAGATACAACAACATCAAGCTTCAAGGAAAAAGAAGTTCAGAACAGGATCACTCTTTCCTACAGAAGCGGTGTAAGAAGTATCGACGGTGCAGGTTCAAATGCAAAGGGCGGCTTTAAGACATCTACTTCAAGACTTCCCGTTGCAGGCGACAAATATAACATTACATTAAAGAAGATCAACTACGGTTATTCTTTAACAACAACAGACCTTACTGTTGACGAAGAGGGCAATCCTTCGGAAACTTACGGCGAAACTCAGACAGTATACTGCTTTGAAGCACGCGAAGGTCTTGAAAATCTGCTTGTAAGACAGGACAGCGAAAACGTTTATGTCGGTTTCTTCGCTTGCCGCTTCGCAGATATCGATGTTGAAAACATCACACTTAAAGAAACAGATGCAGCTAACGATCCTATTATCAGAGATGATACAGAGGATATCTATTCACCTAAGATCTCCGTTGATTCTGCACTTTACACATCTCAGCAGGATTATCAGCTTATCCTTAAAGCATCAAACCCCAGCGGCGGTCTTGTAACTATCAAGCAAAACGGCAATATCATCAGAGAAGACAGTGCCGTTGCCAAGAAGGGTACAACATTTAATGTTAAACTTGCTCCCAACCAGATCAACGAATTCGAGTTTATCTACACACCGAGCAAGCTTGATATTTGCTACAGCTACGATAAAGTAGTATCAAGAGTAAATATTACTCATAAAAATACTGCCGAGCTTTCCAACATAATCTATGTTTCTCCGGAAGGTAAGGTTAGCGGCCTTGGTACAAGAGAAGATCCTATGGACCTTGAGGCAGCTATAGGTGTTGTTAAGAAAGGTCAGACTATCGTAATGCTTGACGGTACTTACACACCAAGAGAAACTATCACAATTTCGGCTACCAACAGCGGTAATAAGGCAAACAAGAAAGTCCTTAAAGCCGATGAAGGTGCTAACCCTGTAGTCGATCTTCAGGATAAGAATGCAGGTTTCATCATCTCCGGTAACTATTGGGATTTTGAAGGCTTTACTGTAATGCGTTCAGCAGGTAACAACAAGCCTTTCCATATCGGCGGTGACCACAACACGGTTAAAAACTGTACATTCCACGACAACGGCGACTGCGGTTTGCAGATAAGCCGTACAGATTCAAGTGAAGCATTTGAAGATTGGCCTACAGACAACCTTGTTATCAACTGCGAAGCTTACAACAACTGCGACCCGTCCAAGAACAATGCCGACGGTTTTGCTATCAAGCTTACGGTAGGTAACGGCAACGTATTTGAAGGCTGCGTATCTCACCACAACCTTGATGACGGCTGGGATCTTTACACCAAGCTTTCAACAGGTGCTATCGGTGTTGTACAGGTAGAAAACTGCGCTTCGTACAGACAGGGCTTCCAGCTTCTTGAAGACGGTACAGATGTTGACTACCGCGCAACAAGTGGTGGTAACGGCTTCAAGGCAGGCGGCGAGTCTATCGCTGTTATGCATTACTTCAAGGATTGTATCTCCTTTAACAACAAGGGTAACGGATACGATTCAAACTCTAACCAGAACGGTAAGTTAAGAAACGTTATTTTCTATAACAACCAGTATTCAAACGTAGCGCTTTATTCTTCAAAGCGTTCCGAATATGCTTATGACCTTAAGGGCGTTGTATCCTACAGAGATGACAAGGCTGTTATCACAGAGGCTACACTTGCCGACCGTGTAGGTACTCTTACAGAGTTCGCACACTATTCAAACGGCGCTAACGACCTTAAAACAGAAACAAGCAACTACTTCATCTGGGATACACCTACATCCCCGAGTGAAAGCAAGCAGATCGCTGTAAGCGATATCAACTACAAGGCACAGACCTACAAAGTTGAAACACTTGCAAGTGAAAAGCTTGATGCGGATAACTTCTTCCAGAGCCTTAACGAAACTGACTCTCTTACAGAGCAGGGCGGTTCAAGATATCCGAGAAATGCAGAAACAGGTGCATTTGAATATGGCCCGTTCCTTGCAAGAAAAGTTGCTTATGTTCACGATCCTGCCGATGCTGTAACACTTCCCGATAACGGCAGTGCTTCAACACCGGATACACCCGATACACCTTCTACCCCCGATGCTACGGAAACAACGACTACTGCTTCAAGAGGCAACTCAGGCGGCAGCACCGGCGGTGGCGGCGGTGGCGGCGGTGGTACAAGCTCAAGATTAGCTCAGACCACAAGCGCAGCTACCGAAACGGAAACGGAAAAAGAAGAAGCAACAGAAAAGACATCATCTTCTGTTGATGATTCAACAACAACACCTGTTGACAACACAAATGACAGCCTGTTTGACGATATCAGCAGCAAGCCTTGGGCTGAAGAAGCTGTAAACGCACTTGCAGGTATGGGCGTTATCAACGGTACAGGTTACAGAACATTCACTCCCGATGCTAAGTGCAAGCGTGCTGACTTTGTTATTATGCTTGTTAAACTGCTCGGTATTGAAGGTACTGCATCGGACAACTTTGATGATGTTGATGCAGGCAAGTATTACGCTAACTATGTAGGTCTTGCAAAAGAGGCGGGCATAGTAAACGGCTATGGCGACGGTAACTTCGGCCCCGAGAACTTCTGCACAAGAGAAGAACTTATGGTTATGGTTGCTAACGCTATTTCGGCTTCCGGCGTTGATACAAGCGCAGACGAAAGCGCACTTGATAAGTTTGCAGATGCAGACTCGATCGCAGCTTGGGCTAAGCCTTACGTTGCATTCCTTGCTGCTAACAGCGTTGTAAACGGCGCTAACGGCAATATCAATCCTAAGAACGACATTACAAGAGCAGAAGTTGCGGTTATTATGTATAACGTAAAGAACGCTTTTGATTTTGGCGCTGAGGAAGAAGCACCCGTTGAGGTTGTTGAAGAAGTTTCGGAAGAGACATCGGAAGAGACATCGGAAGCAGCAGAGGGTGAAGCGGTTGAAGAAACTACGGAAACTGTAGAAGAAACTACAGAGACTGTAGAAGAGACAACAAAAGCTAAATAAAATAACAAAGGCCGCTCGGTTTTTCGGGCGGTCTTTTTATGTGCATTGATACTAAAAAAACGGGCTGCCGCATAAGCAACAACCCGTTTTTGTTTGTTTATTCTTTTCCGAAAAGATCGCTGAAACTTTCTTTTTGCGATTCACCTTTGTCGCCGCCGAATATAAGGCCGCTTAAAGTAATTACATCGGTGTTTTTAATGCTTTGCACATTAATTTTGGGGCTTGTATATATTTTTTTCATATTATGCCACCTCCGGTATTTCAATTACTGCCGCGCTGCCGCTTAACAGTTCGTCGTTTAAAATTACATCTTCGGTTTCTTTTATGTCCTTTTCATTATCCGCAGTTTGGTCCTCTTCGGTATTATCTGCGGCAGGTTTATAGTTGTTTTGGTTTGAAATA
>CAMNCZ010000014.1 GCA_946534775.1 uncultured Eubacteriaceae bacterium | reverse complement strand
TTTATGTTTATAGGTATTGCGGGTATGTTCCTTGCACCTTTTGGTATGCTTATATCAAAATGGGCGGCTTTAAGGGCAGCTATTGATGAAAAAAATATAGCGCTTTTGCTGTTTATAGTTTTCGGCTCGGCAACAACTTCGTTTTACTGGAGTAAATGGATGGGCAAGCTGATAAGCCATCCGCACGCTGAACATTCGCACATAAAGGATATAACAAGAAAGAACGAAACGATCTCAATGGGCATACAGGCAATACTTATGATACTGTTATGTGTGCTTTTCCCCTTGCTTTCAAAAATATTTGTCGATCCTATGCTTGACGAATTGTTCCATACAAGCGGCGAAGTGCTTTCGCAGGGACTTTTATATATGCTTGTTGTGGTTATATGCTTTGTATTTGCGGTACCGCCCGTTACCTACTATTACAGCTGCAGGATACATTCAAACATAAAACTGGCATATATGGGCGGTATAAATACAGGCGACAATACGGCCTTTGTCGATTCTATGGGCGAAGAAAGAAAATTGTGGCTGTCAAATTATTATTTTGCAAACAGAATAGGTATCAGAAAAATTATGGTACCCTGTCAGATTTTTGCCTCGGCAGTGCTGATAGTGATGTTCTGTGTTGTTTTGGGAGTGACGTTATGAGAACTAAAATTATAAGCGTTATTTGTTACCTTATTTTAGCACCGATAATAGGCGGCCTGCTTGAAGGTATAGACCGCAAAATATCGGCAAGGATGCAGCGCAGGGTCGGCCCGCCGCTTATGCAGCCGTTTTACGACCTGGCAAAGCTGCTTAAAAAGCAGGTTATATCCGTAACAAATGCGCAGACGTTTTTATTGCTTTCATATATGATATTTATGGTGCTTACGGGCGCTATGTTCTTTGCGGGCAGCGACATACTTTTATGTATGTTTGTGCTTTCGACGGCGGCAATGTTTCTTTACTTTGCCTCGACCGTTACAAGCTCGCCTTATTCCACAATAGGCGCAAACCGCGAACTTATACAGATGGTATCTTACGAACCCGCGGTGCTTATGGCGTGTGTCGGCTTTTATCTGGTTGACGGCTCGTTTGAGATAAGTGAGATAGCAACATCCAAGATAAGCAGTATTTATTATCTGCCCGGTGTATTTATCGCTTTTGTGTTTATACTGACTATCAAAATGCGCAAATCGCCTTTTGATATAAGTACTTCGCATCACGCACATCAGGAGATAGTAAAGGGCGTTACCAGTGAAATGGGTGCAAGAAACCTTGCGCTGTTTACTGTTACCGAGTGGTATGAAAACGTATTTTTGATGGGCGTTATCGGCTTGCTTGTGGTAAACAGCAACCCTTACAGTATGAGCGCGGCGATAGTTGTTATATTTTTGGTATATTTCCTCGAAATTCTTATCGACAACACCAGCGCAAGAATGAAACAGTTTGAAATGCTTAAAATGGGCTGGATAGTTGCGCTTGTGCTTGCGGGATGCAATATTTGGGTACTGATGTTGATAAAGTAAAAATAGTTAAGGAGTATTTATTATGTTTGAAATAAAAAGATCTCCGTGGGTGCTGCACTATGACGGTTCCAGCTGCAACGGCTGCGATATTGAGGTGCTGGCCTGCCTTACGCCCGTATACGATGCGGAACGTTTTGGTATAATAAACACGGGCGACCCGATGCAGGCGGATATACTGCTTATAACGGGCGGCATAAACAGCCAGAATGCGCCCGTTGTAAAACAGCTTTACGACCAGATGCCAAGACCCAAGGTGGTCTGCGCTATAGGTGTATGTGCCTGTACGGGCGGTATTTTTAAGGATTGCTACAATATTTTGGGCGGCGCCGATACGGTCATTCCCGTTGATATTTATGTACCGGGCTGCGCTGCAAGGCCGCAGGCCATAATAGACGGCATAGTAAAGGCTGTCGATCTCTTCCAGGAACGTCTTGAAAAGCATAAAGCGTGGGTGAAGGAACATAATCTTCCGCCTTATGCCGATAAGCACGAGGAAATGGAGAAACTTGAAAAGACCGAGACAGAGGAAAAGACGGAAGTTTCCGTACAAACCGATAATACAAAACCGATAAAACAAAACAGTAAAAGCAAAAACAAAAAATCATCGGGCAAAAAAAGGAGGTCGGGTAAAAAATGAGAGATACTTTAAGCGAAATAATCGAGATCGACTATCACGACCTGCTTGAAAGTGCCATACAGAAAAAGCGTGAGGGCTATCGTCTGTCGCAGGCCTGCGCGGCTTATGTTGACGGGAAACCGCAGCTTAGCTACTCGTTTGCGGACGATGAAAACTACAAATATGTCACGCTGCGCTGCAATATAGAAAAAGACACCGAGATAATCAGCCTTTCGGAGGTAATACCCTACGCGGCGTTCTATGAAAACGAAATGAAGGAACTGTTTGGTATAAATATAAACCTTATAGAACCCGATTATAAAAACAAGCTTTACAGAATAACCGAAGAAACGCCTTTTGTACCAAAGGAAACCAAAGAATAATAAAAAATGAATTGTTATTATCATAAAGACAAAGAAAGCACCACCGAATGTATAAGCTGCGGAAAACCGCTTTGCAGGGCGTGCAGCGCATATTGGGGCGCAAACCTTTGCACGCATTGCATAAAAAGCACGGCGCTCAAAAAAAGGGCAGTATTTATATTAAGGCTTATTGCGGTAATTTTGCTGACAACATTGCTGTTTTATCTGTTTTACTGCAAGATAGGCGGCAGAACACCGACGGATGCTTTATCGGCACTGACGGGAAGCACGGGGAGTGAACGCAAAACCGTGGTTTTTGTATATGCCCTTGCCTGTATCCCCGTGGGACTGCGTGCGGCGCTGCTGCTTGGGCGCAGGTTTGCGCAGGCTTACGAACTTAGCGGAAACAGGGTGATCCTTTGCTTTATCGCCGTTATAGCGGGCGGTCTGCTGCTTGGCGGTGCCGCAATGCCGATATACTGTATCTGGCTTATCTACAACACCGTAAAATACAATGTTACGGCAAAAGCGGCAAAAACAAGGCTTGATAAACTTTCGGGAAAAAATGTGAAATCGAAACGAACAAAACGCAGAAAAATCAAATGATATTTGGTTGGATAAATTCTGTCAGAGGTGAAAATAATGAAAAAAAGAAGTATAGTACCTTACGGCCCGCAGCATCCCGTGCTGCCGGAGCCTATACATCTGGATCTTGTAATAGAGGATGAAAAAATAGTTGAGGCGATACCGTCTATAGGTTTTATTCACCGCGGACTTGAAAGCCTTACACAAAAACGCGATTTCAATCAGATGGTCTATGTGGCGGAGCGTGTATGCGGTATTTGCAGTTTCGGCCACGGTTTCGGCTACTGCGAGGCCGTTGAGGATATAATGGATGTGGAAGTACCCGACCGCGCAAAATATTTAAGAACTATCTGGTTTGAACTGTCCAGGATGCACAGCCATTTCCTTTGGCTTGGCCTGCTTGCGGACGGTTTCGGTTTTGAAAACTTATTTTATCAGTGTTGGCGCATACGCGAAAAAATACTTGATGTGCTGGAACTTACAACGGGCGGACGGGTTATTTTTTCGGTAAATAAAATAGGCGGCGTTATGAAGGATATCACGCCCGAAATGGCGGGCGCAGTGCTTGATATGATACATTCCGTAAAGAAGGAACTTGACAGGATAGTCCCCACTTTTATGGAGGATTACAGCGTTGTATCGCGTTTAAAGGGCGTTGGCGTGCTGACAAAGCAGCAGGCGCACGATCTGGGCTGCGCAGGTCCGTTTGCAAGGGCAAGCGGTATAAAGACAGATATGCGAAAGCTTGGATATGCGGCTTACGGCGATCTGGATTTTGATATTATAACAAGTGACGACGGTGACAGCTATGCGCGCTGCTATGTGCGTATAAACGAGATATATCAGTCGATAAATATTATAAGACAGGCTGTTGAAAAGCTGCCCGAGGGTGAACTTGCGGCGGCTGTAAAGGGAAATCCCAAGGGTGAAAGTTTTGTCAGGATAGAGCAGCCCCGCGGCGAGGCTATCTATTATGTAAGCGGCAACGGCAGTCCGCACCTTGACAGAATGAGGGTGCGCACACCCACCTTTGCAAACCTTGCGGGACTTTGCGAAACATTAAAGGGCGCCGATTATGCCGATGTCGGCCTGCTTATACTTACCATTGATCCTTGTATAAGCTGTACTGAAAGGTAGGAGATATAAATGGCAGTTATGAAATTTATACCCGAGGCGCTGAAAAATCTTTTCAAACCGCCCGTAACAACATCTTATCCTTTTGAACCTGCGGAATATCCCGAGCGTTCAAGGGGACATATCGGCATTGATATAGATGACTGTATAGGCTGCGGTATGTGCGTAAGGGCCTGTCCTTTGGGTGCTTTAAAGGTGGATAAAAACGCGGGTACCTGGGAAATAGACCGCTTTGACTGCGTTGTATGCGGTTACTGCGCCGAAAAATGCCCCAAAAAGTGCCTGCACGTTATACCCGGCTATCAGACGCCCGAGGGCGAAAAAGCGAGCGCGCTTTACAAAAAAAGCGAAGAAGCTTTAAGGCTTGAGGCGGAGAAAAAAGCAGAGGCGGCAAGAAAGGCGGCGGAGGCAAAGGCCGCTATGGAAGCAAAGAAAAAGGCAGAGGAAGCGGCAAAGACGGAGGCCTGATATGTGCGTTGCGGTAATGGGCAAGGTATTGAGCCTTGACGACAAAATGGCGGTAATTGAATATAAGGGCGCCAGAATAAAGGCAAGACGAGATTTTGTGGATATATCCGCAGGCGATTTGGTGATGGTGCACGCAGGCTGCGTTATGCAGAAGATAACGCGGGAAGATGCCGAAATTATGGCGCAGATGCTCGATGATACATCGGAAAATTAATGCATATTTGCCGAAATGATTGCCAAAATGATTGTAATAAATTGATAACGCTTGACCCAAATGTAGATTTATGATATTATAAGAATGGTGCTGTAAACGGCCGTAAGAAAAAAATTACGGCATTTGCGCATAATTTCGATCGTGGATATATATTTTGGGAGTTGACAATTTCCTATGTATGAAAAAAAGCCCGTCGGCTTGGGAAAACATTTGGATTTTATTATTTTGGATTTCTTCATATTGCAGATCTCGCTTTTGCTGGGATTTCTTATACGCTTTGGGGCGGAGTTTTCGGACAGATTAAACTCCTACGCCCTTGTTGCGGCTGTTTTTGGGCTTTCGTGTTTGTTTGTATCCGTATTTCACGAGGGATATAAGGATATACTCAAACGCGGTCTGTATATCGAATTTGTCGAGTTGCTTAAAAATACGGTTTTTATTGCGCTTTTTACGGCGCTTTGGCTGTTTATTATGCATGAGGCATCATCGGTGTCGCGTTTGGGAATAGGCTATTCTTATGTTATATATTTTGTGCTTTCTTACCTTATAAGAAATTTAGTGAAACTTGCGATAGTAAAAAATGCAAAGGAAACCCGTGGCAGCCGTTCAATGATAGTTGTATGCCTTGAACGCAAAGCGGAAAGCTTTTTGGAGCGTATAAAGGAAAACAGTTTTGATGTAAATATACAGGGTGTTGTAATTGCCGACAAGGATATGAAAGGCGGCAAGATAGGCGATATACCGATAGTTGCAAACGCATCGGATGCGGTGGAATATATATGCCGCAGCTGGGTGGACGAGGTATTTATAGGTAAAATAACAAACGACGATATGCCCGAGTTTACGGCAAAATTAAAACGCTCCTGTCGTGAAATGGGTATAACCATACATACTATGCTTTTGCCCATAGGCAGCGATCCCGAAAATTATGTTGCCGAACGTATGGGGGATTTTTTGGTGCTTACGCAAAGTGCGGCAATAGTAACGCGCCGCGATATGGCAATAAAGCGCCTTATGGATATAGCGGGCGGTTTGGTCGGCTGTATTATCACCTGCGTACTGTTTGTGCTGGTGGCGCCGTGGATATTTATTGCATCGCCCGGGCCTATATTTTTCTCTCAGCAGAGAATGGGAAAAAACGGCAAACCGTTTAAAATATATAAATTCCGCAGTATGTATATGGATGCGGAAAAGCGCAAAGAAGAACTTATGGCGCAAAACAAGGTGCAGGATGGTATGATGTTTAAAATGGACAACGACCCGCGCATTATAAAGGGTATCGGTCATATCATACGCGATTATTCGATAGATGAATTTCCGCAGTTTTTTAACGTGCTTAAAGGCGATATGAGCCTTGTGGGCACACGCCCGCCGACACTTGACGAGTGGGAAAAGTACGAACTGCACCATAGACGCCGCCTGGCTATAAAACCGGGCCTTACGGGTATGTGGCAGGTAAGCGGAAGAAGCACCATAACCGATTTTGAAGAGATAGTTAAGCTTGATACGAAATATATAGACGAATGGAGTATCGGCCTTGACATAAAAATTATTTTAAAGACTGTGCTTGTTGTGCTTAAACGCGACGGTGCGCAGTAAAAGGTATTGAAAGGGGTACAAAATGAAAGCATTAATATTGGTTGCGGGTTATGCAACACGTCTTTATCCGCTTACTTTAAATACACCCAAGCCCTTGCTTGAGGTTGGCGGCAAAAAAATAATCAACTACATTGTGGAACAGATAAACACGGTTCCCGAGATTGACGAAATTTATGTTGTGAGCAATCACAAATTTTCGGCGCATTTTGAAGAATGGGCGAGAGAACTCAATAATCCTATCCCGATATCGGTGCTTGACGACGGTACTTCGACCGAGGAGACGCGCCTTGGTGCAATAGGCGATATTCAATTTACCATCGATCGGAAAAAAATAGATGACGATCTTATGATAATCGCAGGCGATACGCTTTTCACCTTTGCGCTTAAAGAGTATTTCGATTTCTTTAAGGCAAAACAGGATGACTGTGTTGTTGTAAGGGAATTTAACGATCCCGAAAGATTAAAGCAGTTTGGTGTCGTACTTCTTGACGAAAATGACGTGATAACAAACTTTGAGGAGAAACCCGCGCAGCCAAAGAGCAACAAAGTGGCTTTTGCGGCTTATATCTACAAAAAAGATACCGTGTCCAAAATAAAAACATATCTTGACGAGGGCAATAAACCCGATGCACCCGGCAATTTCCTTGCCTGGCTGTATACAAGAAAAACGGTTTACGCTTATGTTATGAACGGCGAATGTTACGACATAGGCACACCTAAATCCCTTGAAGAGGCAAACGAAATATTCGGAAAATAAAATAATCGGCCCCCGTTTTATGGCAAATCATAAAACGGGGCTTTTTTGTTTTATCCCGTGATGATATTCAATATCGTTTCAACGGCTTTTTCCATACTTTCAAGCACTGCAAATTCATAAGGGCCGTGGAAGTTATGACCGCCTGTGAAAAGGTTGGGGCAGGGCAGACCCATAAATGAGAGCCTTGCGCCGTCGGTGCCGCCGCGTATGGGGCGTATTTCGGGTACAACACCCGCTTTTTCGGCCGCTTTTACGGCGCGGTCAAGCACATATTTGTGCTGTTCTATAACCTCGGCCATATTGTAATATTCATCGTAAAGTTCCAATTCAACACAATTACCGTATTTTTGGTTTATCGCATCTGCGGCAGCTTTTACGGTGTTTTTTCTTTCTTCAAATTTTGTCTTGTCGTGATCGCGTATGATATATTCAAGGCTTGCCGCACTTACATCGCCGCTCATATCCGTAAGATGATAAAAACCCTCGTAACCCTCGGTATTTTGCGGCTTTTCGTCGGGCAGCAGCGCGTTTAACTCCATAGCAAGCAGAGCTGCATTTATCATACTGTTTTTTGCACTGCCGGGGTGAACGCTTTTGCCGCGTATTTTTATTTTTGCCCTTGCCGCGTTGAAACATTCACAGTTTATTTCGCCCTCGTCACCGCCGTCAACGGTATAGGCAAAGTCGCAGCCGAATTTCTTTACATCAAAATGATCTACGCCCGCACCTATCTCTTCATCGGGGGTAAAGGCAACTTTTACCGTGCCGTGCTTTATTTCGGGGTGTGCGATAAGATATTCCATTGCCGTGAAAATTTCCGCCATTCCCGCCTTGTCATCACTGCCCAAAAGTGTTGTGCCGTCGGCGGTTATAACGGTTTTACCGATATAGTTTTTAAGTACGGGAAACTCTTTCGGCGAGATGATTATATCATTTTTTAAAACTATATCGCTGCCGTTGTAATTGTTTATGATATTTGGCTTTATGCCCATACCGCTGTAGTCGGGACTGGTGTCGATATGCGATATAAAGCCTATAACGGGCATATCTTCGTCCGTGTTTGCGGGCAGCTGTGCAGTGACGTAGGAATAACGGTCCACATCAACGTTTTTCATACCCATTACGCTTAGTTTGCCCGCCAATACCTCGGCAAACAACTCCTGCGCCTCACACGAGGGGTAGGTGTCTGAATCGGGGTCGGACTGTGTATTTATGGAAATAAAATTTGTAAAATACGAAAGTAAAGAGTTTTTCATAAATATATACCTTTCTTTTATAAAAAGAGGCTGCAATTAAGCAGCCCCGTAGTTTTTATTAAAGTGCTTTGTGGCAGGTTCTTGAAATAACGTCTTTCTGCTGTTCCTTTGTAAGGTCGATAAACTTGACTGCGTAACCCGATACGCGGATAGTGAAGTTTGCGTATTCTTCCTTTTCGGGATGTTCCATAGCATCAATAAGTTTTTCAGTGCCGAATACATTGACATTAAGGTGATGCGCACCCTGGTCGAAGTAACCGTCAAGCACCTGTACAAGGTTTTGTACACGCTCGGCTTCATCGTGACCCAAAGCATCGGGGTTGATGGTCTGTGTATTGGAGATACCGTCAAGCGCCCACTCGTAAGGAAGCTTTGCAACCGAGTTAAGTGATGCGATAAGACCGTTCTTTTCTGCACCGTAGCTTGGGTTTGCACCGGGTGATAAGGGCTCGCCGCCCTTTCTGCCGTCGGGCATAGATGCCGTAGCCTTGCCGTATACAACATTTGATGTAATGGTAAGGATAGATGTTGTAGGCTCCGAGTTACGGTATGTGTGGTGCTTTTTAAGTTTGTCCATAAACGTTTTAAGCAGCCATACCGCAATGTCGTCGGCTCTGTCGTCGTCGTTGCCGTAGCGGGGGAAGTCGCCAACCGTTTCAAACTCGTCGATAATGCCGTATTCGTTTCTGATAGGCTTAACTTTGGCATATTTGATAGCCGAAAGTGAGTCAACAACGTGCGAGAAACCTGCGATACCCGTTGCGAATGTACGGCGTACATCTGTATCTATGAGCGCCATTTCGGCTGCTTCATAGTAGTATTTGTCGTGCATATACTGGATAGCGTTAAGCGTGTTCACATAAAGACCTACAAGCCAATCCATCATTTTGTCATACTTTGCGATAACTTCGTCATAGTCAAGATATTCGCTTGTGATAGGCTTGTAAGCGGGACCTACCTGCTCGCGTGTCTTGGCATCGACACCGCCGTTCATAGCGTAAAGCAAGCACTTTGCAAGGTTTGCTCTTGCGCCGAAGAACTGCATTTCCTTACCTGTCTGTGTTGCGGATACGCAGCAGCAGATAGAATAGTCGTCACCCCATACGGGACGCATTACATCGTCATTTTCGTACTGGATGGAACTTGTGTCGATAGAAATTTTTGCAAGATACTCCTTGAAGGGCTTTGAAAGCCTTGAAGAATATAAAACGGTAAGGTTAGGCTCGGGTGAAGGACCCATATTTTCCAACGTGTGCAGGAAACGGAAATCGTTTTTCGTTACCATTGAACGGCCGTCAGAACCCATACCGCCGACTTCAAGCGTAGCCCATACGGGGTCGCCCGAGAACAGCTGGTTGTAGCTTTCTATTCTTGCAAATTTTACCATACGGCACTTCATAACAAAGTGGTCGATAAGTTCCTGCGCTTCGCTTTCGGTAATAGCGCCGCTCTGCAAGTCTCTTTCAATGTAGATATCAAGGAAGGTCGAAACACGGCCTACACTCATTGCTGCGCCGTTTTGTGTTTTGATAGCCGAAAGATAGCCGAAGTAAAGCCACTGAACAGCCTCTCTTGCATTCTTTGCGGGCTGTGAGATATCAAAGCCGTAGATATTTGCCATAGCCTTCATACCGTTAAGGGCGCGTATCTGGTCTGCAAGTTCTTCTCTCTGGCGGATAACCTCGTCTGTCATCGTGCCGTCGCCGCAGTGTGCAAAGTCTTTTTTCTTTTCTTCGATAAGAAAATCAATACCGTAAAGCGCTACTCGGCGGTAGTCGCCGACGATACGGCCGCGGCCGTAAGTATCGGGAAGGCCCGTTAAAATTTTAGCGTGTCTTACCGCTTTCATTTCGGGTGTGTACACATCAAATACACCCTGGTTATGTGTTTTGTGATATTCCGTAAAAATTTTGTGAAGCTCGGGGTCGGGCTCGTAGCCGTACATCTGACAGGACTGTTCTGCCATTTTTATACCGCCGTAGGGCATAAATGCCCTTTTAAGGGGCTTGTCTGTCTGTAAGCCCACGATTTTTTCAAGGTCCTTGTCAAGGTAGCCTGCGCCGTGTGATGTAAGACCCGTTACAATTTTTGTATCCATATCGAGAACGCCGCCTTTTTTGCGCTCTTCTTTCTGAAGTTCCTGAAGCTTGCCCCAAAGCTTGTTTGTAGCATCTGTAGGGCCTGCAAGGAAACTTGAATCGCCGTCATAAATAGTGTAGTTTTTCTGAATAAAGTCGCGGACATTTACTTCTTCTTTCCAAAGTCTGCCTTCAAAGCCGCTCCACTGTTCAAAATTTTTCATTTGGATTTTCCTCCTGTGAAATTTGAGTTATAGGTAAAAAAACAATGCTTCCAATCTGAAAACAGGAGTTTTTATAGTAAACGACATTTAAAAATGTCCTTTACTATAACCCTGCGGGGCATGC
>CAMNCZ010000013.1 GCA_946534775.1 uncultured Eubacteriaceae bacterium | reverse complement strand
CAACACCTTCAATGCCCGACAGCAGCGATGCAAGCCCCGCAGCCTGTCCATCGGAAAGCGTTACATTAAGCCTTGCCCGCAGGCGACAGGCCTTGTCATATACTATCTGATGCCGCATAACATCACCCCGTTATTCTTGTTCGGGACTTTCGATAACTTCCGCCTCGTTCATTGCATCGTAATATAAGTCCTGCGCGTCTTCTTTGATATTCTGCATCGTTGTCTGCGCATCGTGTTTTAATTTCATACCCTTTGCAAGGCCCTGCACACAAAGTTCGCGCGTTTTGCCGCATTTAAGTATTTTACCGCCTATCACCGCTGCGGCCGCACCGCCTATAAAGCAAAGAAATTCAGCACTTTTTAAAACTTTTTTTAACATAAATAACATCTCCTTTTAAAAATAAACAGTTATTAGTTATGATTAACTAACACCTTCATTATATAACTCATTAAATTAAATGTCAATAATTGCGGAACAAATTTTTAAGACCCTCCCGCACAAAACAAATATCGAATTTGTCGTGTTTATGCCGACACAAACAGTGTTTCAAAATAAAAATAAAATTTTTTTAAAAAAATACTGGTAATTCTATACACAATGTGTTATAATGAAACATAGTGCATACAAGGGTCTTTTTTATGACCCGTTATAATATACACCAAGGAGGACTACCAAAAAATGAGCACATTTGAAAAAATCGATGTTAATAAAGTTAAAATAACTTTCAGCGTTGACGCTGCAAGGTTTGAAGAGGGTTTAAAATATTCTTACAATAAAAACAAAAGTAAGATCAATGTACCCGGTTTCCGTAAGGGCAAAGCCCCCCGCAAAATGATCGAAGCTCAGTACGGCAAGGCTGTATTTTACGATGATGCCATCAATTTTGTACTTCCCGAGGCTTACGAAAGCGCTGTTAAGGAACACGAACTTGATGTGGTTTCAAGACCGGAGATCGACATTACCGCTATCGATGACAACGGCGTTTCTTTCACAGCCGATGTATATATCAAACCCGAAGTTAAGATAGAAGGCTACAAGGGCCTTGAGGTGGAAAAGGCAGATCTTGAAGTTTCCGACGAGGAACTTGAGGCAGAACTTAAAAAAGACCAGGAGAAGAATGCCCGCATAGTTACCGTTACGGACAGACCCGTACAAAACGGCGATATCGTTACCATCGACTTTAAAGGCTACATCGACGATGTTGCATTCGAGGGCGGCGAAGGCAAGGATTATGACCTTGAAATAGGTACACACACATTTATAGACAACTTTGAAGAACAGCTTGTAGGCGCAAACGTGGGCGATGATGTGACAGTAAACGTTACCTTCCCCGAAAACTACGGCAAGGCTGATATTGCAGGCAAGCCCGCTAAATTCGATGTTGAGATAAAGGATATCAAATTCAAGGAATATCCCGAGTTAAACGATGAGTTTGTACAGGACACAACAGAATTTGAGACACTTGAAGAATATAAAAACGAACTTGTGGGTAAACTGTTAGCACAAAAGACTACAAATGCCAAAAACGAAAAGCAGGAAAGCATCATAACTCAGCTTATCGACAAAGCGGAAATGGATGTTCCCGATGCTATGATCGAAAACGACATTGATATGAAGATAGACGAGTTCAGCAGAAATATTCAGCAGCAGGGTCTCAGCCTTGATATGTATCTTGAATATATGGGCCAGAATCTTCAGGCAATGCGCGATGCTTACAGACCTATCAGCGATAAGCAGGTAAAGGGCCGCCTTGTGCTTGAAGCGGTTGCGGCTGCCGAAAACTTTGAAGTTACCGACGACGAGATCCAGGAAGAGATCAAACGTATCGCAGATACCTACCACATGGAATACGACAAGCTTAAAGACGTACTTCGCGATGAGGACAAGAAAAACCTTGTCAATGACCTTAAAGTACAAAAAGCGCTTGATTTCGTAACGGAAAATGCCGTTGAGGTTGAAAAAAAAGCTGAATAAAAAGCTGAATAATCTATAAAAAAGGAGACTTGTTATGAGTTTAGTACCTATAGTAGTTGACCAAACCAGCAGAGGCGAACGTTCCTACGATATTTATTCCAGACTTTTAAAGGACAGAATAATTTTCCTCGGCGAACCCGTGACAGATGTTACCGCAAGTCTTGTTGTGGCTCAGCTTCTTTTCCTTGCTGCGGAAGACCCCGACAAGGACATAAGCCTTTACATCAACAGCCCGGGCGGCTCTGTAAGCGCAGGTCTTGCAATTTATGACACAATGCAGTACATCAAACCCGATGTTTCCACCATCTGTATCGGTATGGCCGCAAGCATGGGTGCATTCCTGCTTGCAGGCGGCCAGAAAGGCAAGCGCTACGCTCTCCCCAATGCCGAGATAATGATACACCAGCCTTTAGGCGGTGCGCAGGGTCAGGCATCCGATATTGAAATTACAGCAAAACAGATACTTAAAATCAAGGAAAAACTTAACAAAATGCTTGCCGAAAACACAGGCAAGCCCCTTGAAATAGTTGAAAATGACACCGACAGAGACAACTATATGTCGGCCGAGGAAGCTAAGGCTTACGGTCTTATTGACGAAGTAATCACAAAGCCACAGGCTTAAATTAAGGAGGAAACCGACTATATGGCTACAAAAAAGGATATTGTATGCTCTTTTTGCGGCAGGACTCAGTCCGAGGTTGATTTTATCTTCTCGGGGCTGAATGCAAATATCTGTAACGAATGTGTTGCTTACTGTACAGAAAGTCTTGAAAATATGAACACCGAAAAAAACAGTATTTTCAACAGTGACGAGATAGACTGGAACCAGGAAAACGGCACAAGCAAACTCCCCAAGCCCGCGCAGTTAAAAGCAGCGCTTGACGAGTATGTTATAGGTCAGGACGATGCAAAAAAAGCACTTTCCGTGGCTGTTTACAACCATTACAAACGTATCAACAACAAAAAAGCGGGCAGCGATTCCGCACCCGAACTGCAAAAAAGCAATGTATTGCTTGTAGGCCCGACAGGCGTTGGCAAAACAATGCTTGCGCAGACACTTGCAAAGCTTATAAACGTACCGTTTGCCATTGCAGATGCCACTTCCCTTACGGAAGCGGGCTATGTAGGCGAGGACGTTGAGAACATTCTTCTTAAAATAATACAGGCTGCCGATTTTGATATGGTCCTTGCCGAGCACGGCATCATCTACATCGACGAGATCGACAAAATAGCAAGGAAGTCCGACAACCCCTCTATCACACGCGATGTCAGCGGCGAGGGCGTTCAACAGGCACTTTTGAAAATACTTGAAGGCACGGTTGCAAATGTTCCCCCGCAGGGCGGCAGAAAGCACCCCCATCAGGAATTTTTGCAGATAGACACAACAAACATTCTTTTCATACTCGGCGGTGCATTTGCAGGCCTTGAAAAGATAATTGAAAACCGTATAAACGAAAAGGTCATCGGCTTTGGTTCCGACAGCAAAAGTTCAAAAGAACTCCGTGCAAGTTCTATCTTTAAGGAGATAGTACCGCAGGACCTTCACAAATACGGTCTTATACCCGAACTTATCGGCCGTATGCCCACTGTCGTAAGCCTTGACAGCCTTGATGAAGATGCACTTGTACGCATCCTCACCGAGCCTAAAAACGCGCTTACCAAGCAGTATCAGTACCTGCTTGAACTTGACGGCATAAAGCTTGAATTTGAACAGGATGCACTTGTAGCCATCGCCAAAAAGGCAATAGCGCAGGAAACAGGCGCAAGAGGCCTTCGTGCGATTATGGAAAGCTTTATGATGGATATTATGTACGATGCACCTTCGGATAAAGCCATTGAAAGATGTGTTATCACAAAAGATGTTGTTGAAAACAACGTAAAACCCGAAATAACTTACAAAAAGAAAGATGCTTGATGAAAATGCCCCGTTTTTACGGGGCATTTTTTTGCGCCCTTTTACATAAAATTATTACAGCCAATCTATGGAGTTTATGTATGACAAAGGGCAAAACCATAATAAAAGGGGCGTTTATACTGACGCTTGCAAACCTTGTGACCCGCATTATGGGCTTTATGTACCGTGTTTTTATGTCAAAGGCGCTTGGTGCGCACGGTCTTGGCGTTTTTCAGCTGATAATGCCCGTATATATGCTTGTTTTCTCGCTTTGCGCCTCGGGCCTTGCAACCACGGTATCAAACTACACCGCCGCGCACGCCGCAAACAACGATAACGGCGGTATCGGCAAAATACTGGACTTTTCCGTATATCTTTCGCTTTTTCTGTCGCTTATTGCCTGTATGACGGTATTTTTCGGCGCGGAAGCAATATCCGTAAATATCCTGCACGAACACAATACTTTTATCGCTCTGCGCATAATATCGCTTTGTTTCCCGTTTATGTGTGTGGGCGCGGTGCTTCGCGGGTATTTTTATGGGCTGCAAAAAATGAGTGTGCCCGCCGCCTCGCAAGTTCTCGAACAGAGCATAAGAATAGCGCTCGTTTATTTTTTATGTGATAAAATGCTTGCAAGAGGCCTTAAATATGCCTGCGCAATGGCCGTTATGGGTATGGCCTGCGGCGAGATGGCATCTTTTCTGTTTACGCTTGCTGTTTTTATGCCGCACCGAAAGCGGCTTAAAACCTACACTACCCTTTCGGATAAGGCGGCCGCGGCAGCCGTGATATCCGCTTGTGTACCTCTCACGCTTAACCGCGGGATATCATCGTTTTTATCGACTGCCGAACACATACTTATCCCGTCGCGGCTTATGCTGCACGGTATGACAAACGAACAGGCACTAAGCCTTTTCGGCGGGCTTTGCGGTATGGCAGCACCTCTTGTTATGTTTCCCTGCTCGCTGCTGACAGCGCTTGCGGCCGCAATAATGCCCGCAATAAGCGAGTTTCACGCGGTACAAAACAAAAAAGCCGTTGCAAAAACGCTTAACAGTGCCCTGCTTTTCACTACCGTATTCGGTGTGCTTGCAAGCGCCGTTTTTATCGCCTTTCCCCGCGAGATATCGCTTGTTGTATACGGCCGCGATGATATAACACCTATTCTGCGGCTTCTGGGCTTTATATGTCCGTTTTTATACACACAGGTCATAATGTCTGCGGCTCTCAACGGCATTAACTGCCAGCTTTACATATTTAAAATGGGCTTATTGGGTTCTGCCATTACGCTTTTTGCCGTGTTTTTTCTTATGCCAAGATACGGGCTTCACGCTTATATAGCGGGTTGGGCCGTTTCCGCCGTTATTACCAACCGCCTTTCGGCGCTGCGCCTTGCCAAAGCCTCGGATAGCTTCGGCACCGATGTATTGACTGTATTTAAATGCATTGTATCCGCAGCACTTGTGTCTATATGCGGTGTAATATTTTTGCGCCGTTTCGGTAATTCGGGCAATATATTGCGTATATGCGTTATTTCCTGCTGTTGTATTTTCTATTTTATTCTGCTTAAAACGCTTGGAGTTATAAGCCGTGATACATTCCCAAAATAATCAACAAAAAATATTCTCAAAATAATCAAATTTTCCTTGATATGTTATATATTTAGTTGTATAATTATAATATATACCAAAGATTTGAACGGGAGGGTATTGCTTATTATGAAAAAATCAGCGGCTTTATTATTATCAACTATATTGCTGGCAGGCTGCGGCTCGTCGGCACAGCCCGCAACAAGCGCACCTGCGGCGGGAAATGCGGCACAGACATCGCAGACAACTCAGACACCTTATGCGGAAGATGCTCAGCTGCTTGTTTATGCAGTAGAGGCGGCACACCCCGCTTTTGTAATTGACGAACTTTTGCCCGACGGATATGCACAGGCACAGAAAACTTTTCTTAAAGATGCAGGCTCCGCAGCCGATACGGCTGCCTTTGAGTTAATGGCAAACAACTATCTTTCAAGCCTTAACGACAGCCATACCGCTATCACAAAAAATTCACTGCCCGATGACAGTATACTCAACAATATGGGCAAGTCCGCACTGGATCTTAAATTTTCTTTCAGGGCGGATAAAATATATCTTACCGACGAAAAAGGCGAACTTACCGAGTCCGAGATAATAAGTGTAGGCGGCGTTTCCAGCGACAAGATAATTGCTGCCGTAAATGAAACATTCCCCACGGACACACCGTTTATGGAAAAAGATATTCGCAAAAAATATGTATTTGACAAGGAAATACTTGCGCTTTGCGGCTGCGACACCACTCAGCCCGAAATAGAGGTCGTATGCAGCGACCAGACGATAACCGCTGTTTTTGTTGACAGCGATGAAGCTGCGGACGATTCCGAAGCAAAGACCGCATCTGCAAAGATGATAGACGATATTTTTTATGTTGATGTAAACAGTTTCTTTACCAAAGATGAGGATTATGTGGCTGTACTTCAGCAGGCACGCGACTTTACGCAAAACGGCGGCGGCAAAGTTATAATCGATGTAAGGGACAATATCGGCGGCAACTATGACCGCGTAAGCGAACTTATGTCAAGCTTTGATATAAGCATACCCGAAGGCCGTGCGATTATAAGGCACACAAACGGCGAATGGCAGTCTATCAAAAAAGACCCCGCTTCTGCCGTTGCCGATAAGACTTTCTCGGATTATCCCGCATCTACCAATATGGTAAAGGCAAACCCGAATATCGACCTTGCGGTGCTTTGCAACGAAAACACCTGCGATGCTGCCGTAGCGCTTTGTACAGGCGTTAAAGACGGCGAGGTCGGCACGGTACTCGGCAAGGCAACACACAGTTCACCCGCCTTTTATTACGGCGCCGTTGACTATGAACTGCCAAACTCCAAAATAACGGTAAAAATATCAAGTTCCTACAGGTTCCGCCCGAATACGGACAACCATCAGGAAGTATTTATACCAAACGAGATAATATTTGATGACGATCCTCTTCAGTACACTATAGACAACCATTTCAAGGCAGCTAAAAAAGCAGCCGAAGAAGAAGTTTCAGAAGAACCGGAGGAAACCGAAGAAACAGAAGAAGTTAAAGAGACCGAAGAAGTTTCAGAAGAAGTTTCAGAAGAAACTCAAAAAACAGAATAATACAGCAAAAGCGGGTGTCACCAAACACCCGCTTTTTTTATGTTTTTAATTTATAAAAGCTGCTTATCGCACAGCCACCTATAAAGCCCGCTATATGTGCAATATTATCCACGCCCTCCATAAGCGCACCGCCCGCAAGACCGACTGCAACAAAAAATATAAGAAAATACAAGTCAAAGCCGTCTATCGTGCGTTTTGTCCTTAAACTGTACATAAACACCGCACCCATCAGCGCAAATATCGCGCCCGAAGCGCCCAATGCAAAGCCCTTTAAAAACAGTGACGAAATAACGCTTGCAAACAGGCCGCCCAAAAAGTAAACGGCGCAGAAAAAGCCCTTTCCGTAATATCTTTCCGTCCTTGTGCCGAAAATATACAGCGCCAGCATATTAGAGAGCAGATGTTCAAGATTGCCGTGCAGAAACATACAGGTGAAAAAGCGGTAATACTCGCCTTTGCCAAACGGCATAAGCGCATAATCATACACCATACTATCGCTTTTATCCAAAAATTGCAGTAAATATATAAACGCCAAAACACCTGTAATTATATAGGTAAGCACCGTGTTTTTGCTGACAATGCGCGCTTTTTTATCTGCGTAGGTCTTTTCAAAAACATCCGTTATATCCTCGGCATCTATTTTTTTTGAAACAGAGCTTTCCAGAATATCCCGTATATTCAGCAGCCTGTCGGGCTGACGGCCGTATACCCGTACACCTTTTGGCGTAAGCACCCATTTAACGATATTTATATGTTCAAAACTTTCTACCGTTTCGTTTGTAAATTCTTTCAGGTCCTCGCTGACCTCTTCTTTTGTGCAGAATACCCCCAATATAACGACATTGTAATCGTTCATTGAATGGCTTGCGCCAAGATACCCCGCAGTCTGTTCAAATTTTTGCTTATAGCCCTCCTTATCCGCATCCACAGCCACAACGCAGTATAAATTGGGTCCCGTTTGTCTGCCTGCACAGAAAATATCGGGCTTTGCGGAGTTTGGCTTTAATATGGGCACAAAATCATTATTTAAAAGCTGCTGCGCAATATTTAATATCATTTTTTCACTTCCGTTCGTTTTCGTATTATTGCCAATATCACGATACATACAAGCGATATTGCCGATACTGCTATCCCCTCTTTAACCCCCGGGGCAGCATAACTTATCGTGATATCGTGCTTTCCCGCAGGCACTTTATAGGCCAGAAAAGCGCCTGCCGCCTCCGTCTTTTCAGTTTCTTTGCCGTCGATAAACACTTTCAGTCCCTCGTCGAATACTATCGAAGTCATTACAAGGCTGTCCGCAGGCATATCCGCCTTTGCACTCACAACACCGTTCTCTTCGTTGATATCATATATACCGCCGTTTTTTATCTCGTTTACAGCCGATAACAACATATCGGTATCAAGACGCATTATCGTCGGTTTCAGAAACCTGAACGGACTGCGAACCGCCGTTATATTAAACGTTATCTTGTCACCCGCCCTGTAATAGCCGATATCGTGCGCATTTTTCTCGCTTTGCATAATGCGTTCGGGCGCCTCGCCGTTTATCGTAAAGAAAAAGCCGCTGTAATCCATATCCGCGGGTTCGGTATCGAAAAACGTGTCTACACAATACTCCCCGTCCTCGGGCACGGTAAATACATATTCCGCCTTGCCCGCCTCGCTGTCGTCAAGAGCATACTTCCTGCCTTCGGGTATATCGGTCAATATCATTGTCTGCGTCATTCCGTCCTCGGCCGTTTCAAGCGTGCAGCCCGAAAGCTTCGCTTCGCCGCAGTCATACTCGGCAAAAAGCTGAATATTGCGGTTAAGCACGGCGCTTAAAAACATCTGCTGGTTGTTGAACACCGCATTTATCCCCGTTTCGGGGTCGCTAAAAAACTCTTTGCAGCCCACGACCGCTTCATCGGCCTTGTACATTATCGGCAGCACATACGGGTCTTCAATAATATATCTGCCGTCTTTTTCGTAAACAGTTTTGTAATTTTGCATATAAGCGGCTTTTTTGTTTGTGCCCGATATATATTTCACACCAAACAGGCTGTCGGAAACGATACTTCCGTTTATGTGTGAGATATAGTTCCCCTGCGGCACCATTGCGCCCAGATACTTTGCCGTAGCGTAAGCACGCTGATTTACCACCGAAGAAAAGCCCGTAAACGAGTTATATCCGCCGTACATCTGCGACATAGGCAGTTCGTCATCCGCATCATAAGCCCTGTAAAAACCCAAATCGACCTGTTCAAGCGCCATTGCCGTTTCTTTTGATGCCGTATATTTATTTGTGTTATCCGAATGTTCGGGAAAGCCGTTTCTTGCCGACAGCACCGATACACCGCCCGCCGCGTTGTACACGCACTCTGCCGCAATAAAGGCAAAAAGCAGTTTTCCGAAAAATTTTTTATCCGAAAACTTATAAAAACACAGCGCATACAAGACCGTGACCGCCAAAACGCAAACGGCGTTTATAATATATCTTACGGTTATTTCGTGAGAAAGCGCCAAAATACAGGCCGCAGCACAAAGCACCACGGGTACATACAAAAACGCCTTGTTCAGCTTTTCTTTCCGACCGATCGCCCTTGCGGCAAAAATAAGGCACATAAACACCGCCCCGTACATAAACCGCGCATCCAAGCATTTTGGCAGCCTGCCGATATGCATAATAAGATAAATAGGTTTAAGCGTAAGAGCCGCCGCATAAAACAGGCAAATAAGCCCTGTTGCGATACGTTCACGCTTTTCGGCGGCTTTTGACACGATAAGCATAGTTGTAAAAAACAACGGTATAATGCCAAAATAAATGTCAAGTCCCACGCTGACCAGCGTATTGTCTTTGATAAACAAAAGCCCCTCGCACAATTCACCAATGCCAAATTTAAATATAGGTGAAAACGGGGAACTGTCGAAAAGTCCCTCATATCCGCCTGCGACCGCCTTCATTTCGGGCAGCAGGAAAAATCCGCAAAGCCCCGCCGTAAGGGCGGCACAACCGCACATCATAAAAAAGCTTTTTACAATTTCTTTAATATCACGTTTTTCCGATACGGCATAAAACCAGATAAAATATATAAAGCAGGTCACACCCGTCATATATGCGTAATAATATAGATTGAGCACACAAACGAAAAATGCCGCAGAAAACAGCAGTGTTTTCCTTTCGGTGACGATCTTTTCAATGCCCAGCAGAGCCAGGGGCAGTACAACGGCATTTTCAAGCAGTATCACAAGATAGACGTATAGTATAAAATGCGTGCATACCGCGTAAAGCCCCGCCAAAGCCAAAGCGATAGGCCTGTCTGCGCCGACTGTTTTGCTGTTGTCGAAAAAAACAAACGCAAACAGCCCCGCCAGCCCTATTTTCAGCACATATATAAAAGCATATACATCCTGAAAGGACCCCTCTTTAAAAAGCAGGAACAGCCAGTCAAGCAGCCCCGAATAGTTGAACCAAAGCGCCGCGGTACTTGTACCGAAACCGCATTGGTAGGTAAAATAAGCAAGCAGCCTTTCTTTGAACATCCTTGCCTTAAAAACGGTTATCGGCAAAAACTGCGCCCGCATATCCGATGCCATCATACTTTTTGTGCCAAACGGATATATCCCCTCCGCCGCATAAACAGCCGTAATAAATAAAACAGGCAGCAAAAAAGCGAGTATATAATATTTTATTTCAAACTGTTTTTGTTTGTTGAACATAAATATCCCTTCATATTATATTATAATATACAATAAATATTTTACAATAAACAAAATTTCAAGTCAACAGTTTTGACAAATATTGTTTTTTGTGGTATAATACAGCAAAATATAATTCAGAAGAAAAATTTTCGGGGTTTAAAATTTTTCTTTCTTACCCCATTTTGCGTCTGCCCCGTTTTGTGGTAAATCAACACAAAAATATATTATAAAATATAAACAAATATAAAAAAGGAGCGATATGTATGAAAGTAATTCTTTTTAACGGCAGCCGCC
>CAMNCZ010000012.1 GCA_946534775.1 uncultured Eubacteriaceae bacterium | reverse complement strand
TATAAATTTTCCGCGGTGTGCGGGATATTTCTTTATGAGGATAAAATGATCGAAAAAAAAGGTTTAAAGAATATATCGGTAAATATCGGTACAAACGTAGTGTCGGAAAGTGATATGGCGCCCCTTTGCGCAGTCGGCAAAAAAATGAGCACGAACGATCTTATAGAGATAGATTATTCGTCAATGAAGAAAAAATATAACCAATATGCGGCGATTTTAAGACAGTATAATGTTTCGGGCAAAGAAAATGCGTTTGACAAACTGATAAATATTTTTATTGCCAAAATAATAGATGAAACTTTAAATGTTGATGAACTGAAATGCTGTTGGAAAGGCGCTGCGTATGACGATTATTACGATTTGTATGACAGGCTGTGTGAATTATACAAAATTGGAATGGAAAGATTTTTCGGTGACAGCATCACATATATAGAAAACTCAAAAATTGAAGATCTATCTAAGGTTATTGTCGGAAATGATGAGGCAAGAGAGACACTTTGCCGTTATATTCGCGAACTGAAATATTTTAATAACGGCCCGTTTGCAATTTTGGATGTGCATAATGAAGAGTTGTTTTATAAAAATTCCGCTATCCTTAAAGAAGTGATCGGTATGATACAGGATATAAAACTCAAAAGCGACAGGCAAAATCAGTTTTTGGGGGATCTGTTTGAGGGATTTCTGGATAGGGGTATTAAACAGAGCGAAGGACAGTTTTTTACGCCAATGCCGATAGTAAGATTTTTGGTGTCGTCGCTGCCTGTTGAAGATATTATAAATAATTCGGAAGAACCGCCTAAGGTTATCGATTATGCCTGCGGTGCGGGTCATTTTCTGACGGAGTACGCAAACCGTATAAGGCCTTATGTTGAAAAGAAAAACAAACAGGATATCCGAGAATACTATAAAAACATTACAGGCATAGAAAAAGAATACCGATTATCAAAGGTGTCGCAGGTATCGACATTTATGTACGGCCTGGACGGTATCAAGATACGATACAAGGACGCTTTATCCAAAAATATCGACGGCGTTGAAAACGACAGCTACTCGGTTTTGATCGCAAATCCGCCGTACAGCGTAAAAGGTTTTCACGAAACGCTTGACGAAGAGGACCTTGCCGCTTTTGAGCTGACCGAATACATATCGGATAAAGGGAAAAACGATTTTATAGAATTATTCTTTGTCGAAAAGGCCAAACAGCTGCTTAAAGATAACGGTATAGCGGCTATAATACTGCCTGTGACCGTATTAAGCAATGGCGGGGTGTATACCGCGTGCAGGGAGATGATCTTTAAGCATTTTGAAATAATCGCGATAGCTGCACTGGGCAGCAAAACTTTCGGCAAAACAAATACAAAAACGGCGACTCTTTTTCTGCGCAAACGTGAGAAAAAGCCGGATATTGCGGAGTATATCAAAAATCGTACTGAAAGTTGGTTTAACGGTGAGAAAGTATATGACGACTGCGAAACGTTAAAACAATATTGCGAGCATATATGCGTTGATTATGATGATTACATAGCTTTTCTTGCGGGAGAATTAAAAGAAAGCCTGTTGGAAACGGACGTTTTTTCGGGGTATAAAGAAATATTTTTCGAGTCCTTGTCTGCCGCAGGCAGCGGCGTAGATCAAAGGGCGCTGAATATAAAAAAACAATATAAGGACAGGACAAAGGGGATAAAGTATAAAAAATTAAGCGATGCACAAAAAGAAGAAATAACTTTTGCGGCGATAAACTCTTTTATAAGAGAGATTGAAAAAGACAAATTATATTATTATATGCTGCTTTGCCGTAACAGAAATGTTGTGGTGGTAAGAGCGCCGCGGAAGGAGTCGGAGCAAAAAACATTTCTCGGATACGAATTCAGCACGGCTAAGGGAAAAGAAGGCATCAATTATATCAACGGTAAAAGCAGTGATGAGGCTATCGACCGCATAAGAGGTATTGATAATATCGAAACACCGCTGTTCGACCCTCGCGACCTGAAGGCCGAGAATAAGATAAATACCGTGATAAGAAATAATTTTTTGCAAAACGATAATGAGATAAATATACCCGACGAACTGTCGGAGTATGTAAGTTATTATCCGCTTGTATCGCTGGTGGATTTCGGCAAGGCTTCGTTTAACAAGGCTGTCAGACTTACAGGCCCAAGAAAAACAATGATAGACAGCGATTATAAATCGGAAAAACTCGGTACGCTGGCCGATTTTCTCGGCGGACTCTGGACAGGGGAAAAACCGCCGTATAAAAGAGTTGCGGTAATAAGAAACACCGATTTTACTTTCAACGGGGAAATAGATCTTGGAGATGTCGAGATGATAGATGCCGAGGAAAGAAAGCTTGAAAAAAGGATACTGCAAAAAGGCGATATTATCCTTGAAAAATCGGGCGGCAGCGAAACTCAGGCGGTCGGCAGGGTAGTGCTTTTTGACTTGGGACCCTCCGACGGGGTATATACATATTCCAATTTTACCGCAAGACTGAGAATAAAACAGGAGTGGGAAAATGATGTGGAACCGCCGTATTTGCACGCCGTACTCAGCTATTTGTATCTGACAGGCGAGACTTTTTACTATCAAAGCGGTTCAAGCGGTTTGCAGAATTTATCGCTGCCCGATTATAAGGCTGTTAAAATTCCCGTTCCCGAAAAAAATATACAGGATAAAATTGCTGACGGATTTAAAGACATTAACAATAAATTCAGAAACAGCGATATGACAATGGAAAAAATAAAAAACGGCTATATAGACGAGGTTAAAAAACTGTTTTTTGAACACGGTGTAATTAAAGCGATAAACGGATAAAATCATAAATTATGCGGCTTAGTATTTGCATTTTTTTGCGATATGTGTTATACTTAATGTATATGTATATATAAGGCGCAAACAGCCTAATCCATAAAAAAAGAGGGAAATTTAAAATGACAGAAGCAACGGATCTTTTGGATATTATAGAAAGCAGAATGTCCGAGTTCAGCAAGGGACAAAAGCGTATAGCGGCGTTTCTTATCGACCACTATGACCAGGCCGTTTATCTTACGGCGGCAAAACTCGGTGATATAGCGGGTGTAAGTGAGTCAACGGTGGTGCGTTTTGCAAATGAACTCGGGTTTGACGGATATCCGAAATTACAGAGGGCGCTGGAGGAACTGGTGAAAAATCGTCTTACCGCGGCACAGCGTATGCGTGTTTCGACGGAACAGATAATAAAAAAGGATAAAAGCCTTTTGCAGACGATACTTCAAAGCGACAGCGACCGTATTTTCTCCACACTTGACGAGATAGAGGAAAATGTTTTTAATGATGCCGTAAACGCACTTTTAAAGGCAAAAAAAATATATATCGTAGGCGGCAGAAGTTCGGCGCCGCTGTCCTCGTTTCTGGCGTTTTATCTTAACCTTATGCTCGATAATGTGGTAAATGTCAGCGGCAGCAATCTGACGGAGATTTTTGAGGGCATATTCAGAATTGACGAAAACGATGTGTTTATAGCAATAAGTTTTCCGCGCTATTCAAGCCGCACCGTAAAGGCTATGCAGTATGCAAGCAAAAACGGCGCAAAGACCATAGCCCTTACAGACGGCAAACATTCGCCGCTTGCGCAGTACGCAGATTTTCTGCTGACGGCGCGCAGTGATATGTTAAGTTTCATAGATTCGCTTGTGGCGCCTTTAAGCGTTATAAATGCGCTTTTGGTCGCTGTCAGCCTTAACAAGCAGGATGAACTTGAACACAGCCTTGACAGACTGGAACAGCTTTGGGGCGAATATCAGGTATACGCACCTTCGGGCAATACGGATAAGAAAATATAAAATAAAGAAAGTTTGGTTTTATGAAGAAAGTTATCGTTATAGGCGGCGGTCCCGCGGGTATGATGGCGGCGGGAACGGCTGCCGAAAACGGGTGCAGTGTGACGCTTGTCGAAAAAAACGAAAAACTCGGCAAAAAGCTTTTTATAACGGGCAAGGGTCGCTGCAATGTCACCAATAACACAGACCCCGAGGGGCTTATCAACCATACGGTGACAAATCCGTATTTTATGTACAGCGCTTTTTACGGCTTTACATCGCAGGACACTATGGCATTTTTTGAAAATATGGGCATACCGCTTAAAACCGAGAGGGGAAACCGCGTTTTTCCCGTAAGCGATAAATCAAGCGATATTATAAAGGGGCTTAAACGCTTCCTTGACGATAGGGGCGTGAAAGTTATGCTCAACACAAAGGTCAAGGGGCTGCTGATAAAAAACGGCAAAGTCACGGGCGTTGATACAGGTGAAAAAAAATTAAGCTGCGATGCGGTTATAATTGCAACGGGCGGTATGAGTTACCGTTCCACGGGTTCCGACGGTGACGGTTATAAGTTCGCAAAAAAATGCGGGCATAATGTGACAAAGCTGTATCCCTCGCTTGTACCTCTCAGGGTAAAAGAAAAGTTTTGCGCGGAAATGATGGGGCTAAGCCTTAAAAATGTCGGTGCAAAGTTTCTTGTAAACGGCAAAAGCGTTTATGAGGACCAAGGCGAACTGATGTTTTCGCATTTTGGCGTGACGGGGCCGCTGGTGCTGACGGGCAGCGCGTATATAAACAAAATAGGCGAAAAAGACAGGGCGGAGTTGGTCATAGACCTTAAACCCGCACTTGATGAAAAGGAACTTGACAACAGGCTTTTAAAGGATTTTGCCAAGTACGCGAACAAGTCCTATAAAAACGCACTTAACGACCTGCTGCCGCAGAAATTGATACCCGTGATCGTGCGTTTAAGCGGCGTTGACGGCGAAAAAAAGGTAAACGGCATAACGCGGGAGGAGCGACAGCGTATTTTAAAGCTGATAAAGGGCTTTAAAATGACGATAGAAGGCCCGACGGGTTTTAACGAGGCGGTCGTTACCTCGGGCGGCGTTGATGTGGACGAGATAGACCCGTCAACTATGCGATCAAAACTTATCGAAGGCCTGCTGTTTTGCGGCGAAGTGATAGATGTAGATGCCTTTACGGGCGGCTTTAACCTGCAAATCGCGTTTTCGACGGCGTTTTTGGCGGGGAATAATGTTTAAAGGAGCAATAATATGAGATGCTGTATAAGAGGCGCGATAACTGTTGATACCAACACGCGCGAAGATATATTGGTAAATACACGAAATTTATTAAAGGAGATAATAAACCAAAACGGTCTTAAAATAGAAGATATTATTTCTGTTTTGTTTACCGCCACACGCGATCTGGATGCGGTATATCCCGCGGTTGCGGCGCGTGAACTGGGCATTGTGGAGGCTTCTTTGATGTGTGCGCAGGAAATGTATGTAAGGGACAGCCTGGAAAAATGCATACGCGTACAGGTAGAGGCCGAGACCGTAAAAACACAGAAAGAAGTGCAGTTTGTTTATCTTAAAGATGCCGTTAAGCTGCGCCCCGATATTGCGGGCAAGGGCAAAAACGTGGCTGTTGCCATAGACGGCCCGGCGGGCAGCGGCAAAAGCACGGTCGCAAAGGAACTTGCGGCGGAATTGGGCTTTATATATGTAGATACGGGCGCAATGTACAGAAGTATAGGCTACAAATGCCTTGAAAACGGCATTGACCCGCAAAATGCAGAACTTGCGGCGGAACTTGCCGAAAAGATAAATATGGAGATCTGCTATATTGACGGCAAACAGCGTATTTTTGCCGATGCGGTCGATATCACCGACGATATCCGCACGCAGGAAGTGGCTGATGCGGCATCTGCTGTAGCTAAAATACCCGAGGTTCGCCGTATACTTGTAAAATTGCAGCGGGAGATCGCCAAAAACAACAACGTTATTATGGACGGCCGCGATATCGGAAGCAATGTTTTGCCCGATGCACAGGTAAAAGTTTATCTTGATGCCGATGTTGCCGAACGTGCAAAGCGCCGCTGCGGTGAATTGGCACAAAAGGGCATAGAGGCCGATTTTTATAAGGTGCTTGACGAGATAATGGCACGCGACAAGCAGGATAAGGAGCGCAAGGTAAATCCTTTGGTCATTGCCGAAAATGCAGTCATTATCGACACCACAAGTATGAAAATAGTGCAGGTAAAGCAGGAGATAGCGGAACTTATCCGCGAGGCTTTGCTGTAATATTGCAATAAACCCGAAGGGAAGTGGTACACAGTGGAAATTATACTTGCAAAGTCCGCAGGGTTTTGCTTCGGTGTGAAAAACGCCGTAAAAACCGCCTATGAAAAGGCGGAGTCGGAGAAAAAATTATATACCTACGGGCCTATAATACATAACAAAAACGTGATAAACGATTTGGAAAATAAGGGCGTTCACGTTATAGAAAGTTTGGATGAAGCGCCGAAAGACGGCAAGATAATAATCCGTTCCCACGGTGTGCCGCCCAAGGTATATAACGAGCTTGAAGAAAAGCAGCTTGAATATTTTGACTGCACCTGTCCTTTTGTAAAAAAAATACACCGCATCGTCGAGGACAGGCACAATAAGGGTATGGAGATAATCATAACGGGCAGCCCCGATCACCCCGAGGTGGTGGGTATAAACGGTTGGTGCCAAAACTCCGCCCTGATAATTTCAAGCATTGAAGAGGCAAAGGCTTTTGTACCCGAGGAGGGGAAAAGATATGCGCTTGTCTCTCAGACAACTTTTCAGACGGATATTTATGACGAAATTGCGGAGATTTTATCACAAAAAACAGATATCGAGCTTAACAGGACTATATGTCTTGCAACTGCCGAGCGCCAGAATGAGGCTGTGGAAATTGCAAAGCAGGTCGAGTGTATGATAATTTTGGGGGATAAAAAGAGTTCAAACACCCGAAAATTGTACGAAATTAGTAAAAAATATTGTGAAAATACATTTTTATGTGAAACATTTGTAGATTTGGGCTTGAAATCTGTTTTAAAGTATGGTAAAATTGGTATAACGGCAGGTGCATCAACACCACCTGCCATAATTAAGGAGGCTGTAAACACTATGAGCGAAAACGAAAACAAATCTTTTGAGGAAATGCTTGACGAGTCTATCGTGACTTTAAGAACAGGCGATATTGTTAAGGGTACCGTAATCGGCGTATCCGAGACAGGTGATGTATCTGTAAATCTTAGCTTTAAATCAGACGGCATTATCAGCCGCAGTGATTTTTCGGATGATCCCAACATAGACCCTGCCGATGTTGTAAAAGCAGGCGATGTTATTGATGTTTATGTAGTAAGGGTTAACGACGGCGAGGGCTTTGTTCAGCTGTCAAAGAAGAAGATCGATGCTGTTAAGGGCTACGATGATATCGAAGCAGCTTACAACGAAGGCAGCGTTATCAAGGGCAAGGTCATCGAGCAGGTCAAGGGCGGTCTTATCGCTATGATCAGCGGTATCCGCGTATTTGTTCCTTCTTCTCAGATCTCCAACAGATATGTGGAAGATCTTAAATCCTTTATCGGTCAGGAACTTGATTTCAATATTCTTGAATATGATAATGTTAAGCGCCGTAAGATAGTTGCAGGCCGCAAGGCACTTGCACAGAAAGAGATCGATGAAAAGCGCAAAGCAGTATTTGAAACTATCAATGTAGGTGACAGGATCGACGGTACGGTAAGCCGTATAGTAGATTTTGGTGCATTTGTTGATCTGGGCGGCGTTGACGGCCTTATCCACATTTCGGAAATGAGCTGGGGTCGCGTCAAGAAAGTTTCGGATGTATTAAAAGAGGGCGACAAGGTAAAAGTTACCGTACTTGATGTAAATGCAGAAAAGGGCAAGATCAGTCTTTCACTTAAAGACCTTGATGCAGATCCTTGGAAAACGGCAGCAGAAAAATACGCTGTTGGCAATGTAGTATCGGGTAAGGTTGTAAGAATGGTGCCTTTCGGCGCATTTGTAGAACTTGAAGAGGGTATTGACGGCCTTGTTCATATTTCTCAGATCGCTTATGAGCGCGTTGAAAAACCCGAGGATGTTCTTTCGATAGGTCAGGAGATCACCGCTAAGGTAACAGAACTTGATCTTGACAACAAAAAGATCAGCCTCAGCATAAAGGAAACTCTTCCCAAGCCCGAAAAGGCAGAGGCTCCCGCTGAAGAAACTCCCGCAGAAGAATAATCACGTTTAAAACGCAATTACAGGCGCGCCTTATTTTGGTGCGCCTTTTTGTACTAAAGGGCATTTTGATAAACAAAAAAGGGTAGAGCGTAAAAATGGAACAAAACGAAGAAAAAAGTTTTTTGGAATGTGAGCGCTGGTGGATATTTGCGATACTTATGACAGCGGCGGGATATCTCGGCGCCTTTACCTACAGCATACGCGGCGGCGTGTTCTGCAATGCGCAAACAGGCAATTTTGTGCTGCTTGCAATGGCGCTGGGCAATGCCGATTGGGGCAGAGCGGGCTATCTGCTTATACCGATAAGCGCATATTTTCTGGGCAGCATAATTTCCGAAATATTGCCCAATTTGGTGAAAAAAACCAATATACTGCGCTGGGACACTATGCTTATAGGTATAGAGATAATTGTCATAATTCTGCTTGGCTTTCTGCCCGAAACCGCGCCTTACCAGATATCGCAGGTGGCAATAAATTTTATCTGTTCTATGCAGTACAATACATTCAGACAGGCGCAGGGCATACCTATGGCCACCACTTTCTGCACAAACCACGTTCGTCAGACAAGTATACATTTTACAAAATGGCTGAAGCACAAAACACCCGAAAGTCTGATGCGCTTTTCAAGACACGCGCTTATGCTTTTGGTGTTTGTGCTTGGCGGCGTTATAAGCACGGTAATGTGCCGTCTTTTTATGGGCAGGGCCGTATGGGGCGCTGCGCTGATACTGTTTATCGGTTTTATCGACCTGCTTTATGCCGATTTAAAGACCGAAAAAGGACAGTTGGACAGAAAACCGAGGGGACATTGATATGGATTTGGGGCTATATTGTCATATACTTGAAATAGGATATAGCTATACGCGAGGTAAAAACGGGTATGATTTATGATGTAGAAGCTGTCTTTCATTTTGAAAAAGACAGAAAGCTTTACGAGGGTTACAGACCCTCACATCTGATAAAAGAGAATTATCTGACAACGGGTGTACATCATTACTTTAATACAGATGAAACGAATAACGCAAAAGGAATGATAGCATTTATATCACCCGAATATTATCCTCATTGCTTGTGGTGCGGCAAAAAGATAGATATGTATGACGGCAGCCGTTATATAGGCTATGCGGAAATAACAAAAATAATCAATCCTTTATTGGAAGGAGACAAACCATGACCGAAAAAGAAATTTTAGACCTTGCTTTTGCGGCGTTTGAGGGTGGAGAAGAATGTAAAATAAAACTGCCTGCCGCAAATAAAGTACACGATTTTAATATGGCGGTAAATTCGCTTGCAAAACAAGGGTATATCGGGATATCGGAAAGAAATATGACATATATCACGCTTGAACTTACCGAAAAGGGCTTGGAAACCTTTATGTAACATAAGTGTAGCACTGTTGAAATTGACTTATAATGACTGATATGGTATATTAATCATATAACTATCCTTAAAAGGGGGATGAAATATGAAAAGATTTTTACTTACGGCGGCAGCTGTTTTGGCGATGACGTCTGTTTGCTATGCGGCGGACACGGTAGGCGTTGTTGTCAATGATGTGCCTATCGATACGGATGCTGTAATAGAAAGCGGCAGGACACTTGTGCCCCTGCGCGGTGTGTTTGAACAGCTTGGCTATTCGGTCAAATGGAACGCGGAGACCAAAGAAGCGATATTTGTAAACGGCGATAAATATATGACGATAGATGCAAAGGACGGCGGCGTTTATATCGGCGCACCCCACAGCAGTATTGCACCGCCCGTGAAAGCAGATACGGACGTACCCGCACAGCTTATAAACGACAGACTTTATCTTCCGCTGCGTGCGGCATCCGAGGGCCTTGGGCTTTCGGTGGATTGGGACGGTGAAACAAAGACTGTATATGTGAAAGACGGTGAAGAAAACGTGACAACACCCGATATAGACACGACTGACCTTAAAGCCGACAATACTATGGCATTTAAAATGAATGAAATGATGCCGACAAACGAAAACTATATGTTCTCGCCTTTAAGTATAAAAATGGCGCTTGCGCTTGCGGCAAACGGCGCAGACGGCGAAACACAGGCAGAGATAGCGAAAACGGCGGGGCTTGGCGATATAGCGACATACAACGCTTACGCCCGGAAACTTATAGAAACATACAAGGCGCAGTCGGACGACGAAAAGACCGAAGATGATGATGTATATTCCTACTTTGAGGCAAAGCACGAAAAAACTCAGCTTTCCGTGGCCAACAGCGTATGGCTCAACACGGACAAAGCGGGTGATATAAAATTCAAGGATGATTATATCAAGGCAATGCAAAAGTTTTATGATGCCGAGATAAACAATGTGGGGATGAAAGACGGCGCAGAGCGCATAAACAAGTGGTGCAGCGACAAGACAAACGGTAAGATACCGCAGATAATTAACAGTTCCGACTTTCTTGCAGCACTTGTAAATGCGGTTTACTTCAAGGCGGAATGGTCGCAGCAGTTTGACGAATATTTCACCCGTGACGGCGATTTTACCGACAGAAACGGTGAAAAGCAGACGCTTGAATTTATGGAACAGACCGAGGACTTTATGTATTATGAGGATAAGGACCTGCAAATCGTAAAAATGCCTTATGTCGGCGGAAGTACGGCAATGTATGTGGCGCTTTCAAACGATAAAAGGGTCAATATCACATCGTATATCAACAAAATGGAAAACAAAAAAGTGCATATAAAAATGCCGAAATTCAAGGTCGAGTATTCCGTTGAACTTAACGATATGCTTAATAAACTCGGTATCGAGCAGGCATTTGTACCCGGTACGGCGAATTTTAAGGGTATGCTGCAAGGCGGTACAAACGCATTTTTCGTTGACAAGGTGCTGCATAAAACCTTTATAGAGGTTGACGAAAACGGCACGGAGGCGGCTGCGGTCACGGCGGTCATTATGGAGGCAACTTCGGCATTGGACCCCGAAAAGCCCGTTATAAAGGATTTTATCGCAGATAAGCCGTTCAGCTATATCATAAGGGACGAAGAAACAGGCGAAATACTGTTTATGGGCGAATATGCATTTGCAAAATAATA
>CAMNCZ010000011.1 GCA_946534775.1 uncultured Eubacteriaceae bacterium | reverse complement strand
GATGCGGTTTACGAGATCGACCTCTCGACACTCCGTCCTACAGTTGCTTTCCCGCATCTTCCCGAAAACACAAAGACAATAGACGATGCAAAGGGTCTCAAAATAGATCAGGTAGTTATCGGTTCATGTACAAACGGACGTATCGAGGATATGCGTATTGCGGCTTCTATCCTTAAAGGCAGAAAGATATGCCCCGAGATCCGTGCTATTATCCTTCCGGGTACACAGAAGATATGGTTACAGTGTGTTGAAGAAGGTCTTGCAACTATCTTTGTAGAAGCAGGCTGCGCATTCTCCACACCTACCTGCGGTCCTTGCCTCGGCGGCCACATGGGTATATTGGCAAAGGGTGAAAGAGCGCTTTCAACAACCAACAGAAACTTTATCGGTCGTATGGGTCATCCCGAAAGTGAGGTTTATCTTGCAAGCCCCGCTGTTGCAGCGGCATCGGCTATTTACGGCAAGATAACAGACCCTGCGGAAGTGTAAGATAGGAGGAAGAAAAAATGAAAGCATGCGGAACAGTTTTTAAATACGGTGACAATATAGATACAGACGTTATTATCCCCGCAAGATACCTTAACTCATCCGATCCCAAGGAACTTGCTGCACATTGTATGGAGGATGCGATCCATTCCACAGTGCCTTTTGCGGCAAATGTAAAAGAGGGTGATATTATCGTTGCGGAAAAGAACTTTGGCTGCGGTTCTTCAAGAGAGCACGCACCTATAGCTATCAAGGCAAGCGGTATTTCCTGCGTTATAGCTAAAAGCTTTGCAAGAATTTTCTATCGTAATGCAATAAATATCGGTCTGCCTATCCTTGAATGTGAGGATGCTGCAAACGATATAGATATGAGTGATAAGGTAGAGGTAAACTTTGATACGGGTGTTATCACTAACCTTACAAAAAATAAGACATATCAGGCACAGCCTTTCCCCGAATTTATGAAGGAAATGATGGCATCAGGCGGACTTATCGAGCAGACAAAGGTAAAACTTGGCTTAAAATAATCAGATAACTGAAAAGAGGTAATTTAAATGAGTAACTTTAACATTGCTGTTGTAGCAGGTGACGGTATAGGCCCCGAGGTAATGGAGCAAAATATAAACGTATTGAATAAGATAGGTCAAAAGTTCGGCCATAGCTTCAAGTATGAGTCCGTACTTGGCGGCGGCTGCGCTATCGATGCTTACGGCGAGCCTTTGCCCCAGCATACGATTGATGTATGTAAGGCAAGCGACTCCGTTCTTCTTGGTGCTGTAGGCGGTTGGAAATGGGATACCCTTCCGGGCGACAAGCGTCCCGAACGCGCACTTTTAGGCCTTAGAGGTGCACTCGGTCTGTTCGCAAACCTTCGCCCCGCAACACTTCACGAAGCATTGAAAGATGCTTGCCCCTTAAAGCCCGAATTTGTGGAAAACGGCGTTGATATTATGGTAGTCCGTGAACTTACGGGCGGTATGTATTTTGGTGAAAAGGGCAGAAAGCAGACCGATATGGGCGAGGCTGCTTATGATGTAGAGCAGTATTCCGTTAAGGAAGTTGAGCGTATCACAAGAACTGCTTTTGAGATAGCCAGAAAGAGAAAGAAACATCTTACAAACGTTGACAAGCAGAACGTTCTTGAGTCTTCAAGACTTTGGAGAAGTACAGTGCTTGAAGTTGCTAAGGATTACCCCGATGTGGAACTTGATCATCTTTATGTTGACAACGCATCTATGCAGCTTATTATGCGTCCGTCTACATTTGACGTTATCGTTACGGGCAATATCTTCGGCGATATCCTTTCCGATGAGGCTTCTCAGCTTACAGGTTCCATTGGTATGCTTCCTTCCGCATCACTTGGCGAGGGCAGCCTTGGTATGTATGAGCCCGTTCACGGTTCTGCACCCGATATCGCAGGCAAAAACCTTGCTAACCCGATCGCTACTATCCTTTCCGGCGCAATGATGCTTAAATACAGCTTCGGTCTTCAGGAAGAAGCTAAAACTATCGAAGATGCTGTAGCTAAAGTACTTAACGCAGGCTACAGAACAGGCGATATTATGAGCGAAGGTATGAAGAAACTTGGCTGTAAAGAAATGGCAGAGGCAATTTTGGCTGAAATTTAATAAAAATATCGGGAGTGGGTGTTTCTCACTCCCGAATTATATACCGAATTATTAATTAAGGAGATGAAAACTTATGATAAGTGACAGAGTTAAAAAAGGTCCCGAAAAAACTCCGCATCGTTCGCTTTTCAAGGCGATGGGTTATACAGACGAAGAACTGTCCAGACCGCTAGTTGCCGTTGTAAACGCACAGAACGAGATCATTCCCGGTCATATACATCTTGATAATATTGCAAAGGCCGTTAAAGCGGGTATTCTTGCGGCAGGCGGCACACCTATCGAAGTTCCCGCAATCGGCGTATGCGACGGAATTGCTATGGGTCATATAGGTATGCATTATTCGCTTCCTACAAGGGAACTTATCGCAGATTCAGTTGAATGTCAGTTAAAGGCGCACGCTTTTGACGGCGTTGTGCTTATCCCCAACTGCGACAAGATAGTTCCGGGTATGCTTATGGCAGCCGCAAGGGTAAATATTCCCGCTATTGTATGCAGCGGCGGTCCTATGCTTGCAGGCCATAAGTGCGGCGAAAAACTTTCTCTTTCCAAAACTTTCGAGGCGGTAGGCGCTTACGAAGCAGGCATCATCGATGCGGACGAGTTAAAGGAATACGAAAACAAATCTTGTCCGAGCTGCGGTTCGTGTTCGGGTATGTATACAGCAAACAGTATGAATTGTTTAAGCGAGGTCATCGGTATGGCTCTTCCCGGCAACGGTACCATTCCCGCTGTACTTGGTGACAGAATAGGCCTTGCAAAGCACGCGGGTATGCAGATAATGAAACTTATCGAAAAGGACATAAAGCCCCGTGATATTATGAACGAAAAGGCTTTCAGAAACGCTTTGACAATGGATATGGCGCTTGGCTGTTCAACAAACAGTATGCTGCATCTTCCCGCTATCGCTCACGAAGCAGGCGTTGATCTTAATCTTGATCTTGCAAACGAGATAAGCGCAAAGACACCTAACCTTTGCCATCTTGCACCCGCAGGTTCAAATTATATTGAAGAACTTAACGAAGTTGGCGGCATCCCCGCTGTTATGAAGGAAATAAGCAAGCTTGGTCTGCTTGAACTGGATAATTTGACTGTAACTTTAAAAACGGTAGGCGAAAATATCGCACCTTACAAGGGCGCAGACGGCACACTTGTAAGAACTGTTGAAAATCCATATTCAACAACAGGCGGTATTGCTGTTTTAAGAGGTAATATCGCACTTGACGGCTGCGTTGTAAAGAGAAGTGCGGTTGCACCCGAAATGCTTAAACACAGCGGCCCCGCAAGAGTATTCGACTCCGAAGAAGATGCTATTGCAGCTATTTTCGGCGGCAAGATAGTAAGCGGCGATGTTGTTGTTATCCGCTACGAAGGTCCCAAGGGCGGTCCGGGTATGCGTGAGATGCTTTCACCCACATCCGCACTTGCAGGTATGAAACTTGACAAAGAGGTTGCGCTTATAACAGACGGCCGTTTCAGCGGCGCATCAAGGGGCGCAAGTATCGGCCACGTTTCGCCCGAAGCTGCCGCAGGCGGCAATATCGGTCTTGTTCGGGAAGGCGATATGATCGATATAGATATCAACGAGGGCAAGATCAATATGCAGGTTTCCGACGAAGAACTTGCCGCAAGACGTGCAAACTGGACTATCCCCGAACCCAAAATAAAAACAGGCTATCTTTCAAGATATGCAAAATTGGTAAGTTCTGCGGATAAGGGCGCAATTTTAAGCTGATTTATTGGATAAACCGCGTAAGGCGGAAAAATCGTGAAAGGAGAAAAAGAATGGTTTTAAACGGTTCCGAGATTTTGGTTGAATGTTTAAAAGAGCAGGGCGTAGATACTATTTTCGGCTATCCGGGCGGTGCTGTGCTTAATATTTACGATGCGCTTTACAAACATCAGCACGAGATCAAACATTACCTTACTTCGCACGAACAGGGCGCGGCACACGCTGCCGACGGCTATGCACGCGCAACGGGTAAAGTTGGTGTCTGCCTGGCAACAAGCGGCCCCGGTGCCTGTAACCTTGTAACGGGTATTGCAACTGCGTATATGGACAGTATACCTATGGTTGCAATTACAGGTAACGTTGGCGTAAGTATGCTTGGTAAGGACAGTTTTCAGGAAGTTGACATAACGGGCGTAACAATGCCTATTACAAAGCATAATTTTATTGTAAAGGATATCAAGGACCTTGCGGAAACTATCCGCCGTGCGTTCTGGATAGCAAGAAAAGGCCGTCCGGGCCCCGTGCTTGTGGATATTACAAAAAATGTTACCGCAGATTCTTATGAATATGAGAAAAAAGAGCCTTATCCTATAGAAAAACGTACAAACACTATAGAAGAAGCGGACCTTGAAAATGCAATAAAGCTTATCAAGGAAGCAAAAAGACCTTTCCTTTACTGCGGCGGCGGCTGTATAAATGCGGAAGCAAGCAAAAGTATAGTCGAATTTGTCAAGAAATTTGATATCCCCGTTTCCGTATCGGCAATGGGTCTTGGTACTGTGCCTTCCACACTTGATCACTACACGGGTATGATAGGTATGCACGGTACAAAAACTTCTAACTTACTTGCAAATGAGTGTGATCTGTTTATTGCAATGGGCGCACGTTTCAGTGACCGTGTGGCAACAAATTTTGAAAAGTTCGCACCGCGTGCAAAAGTTCTTCATATAGATATCGACCCCGCGGAGATTAATAAAAATATTCTTGCGGTACAGTCGGTAATAGGCGATGTAGACGAGATAGTTAAGCGCCTTACGGACAGAATGGATGCTATGGAGCATAAGGACTGGATGCAGACCGTAAAGCGTTACAAGGAAAGTTTCCCGCTTAAATATGATGATGACGGTACATTAAAGCCCCAGTATGTTATGGAGCGAATCAATGCTATCTGCCACGGCGAGGAAATTATCGTTACCGAAGTTGGTCAGCATCAGATGTGGGCATGCCAGTTTATAGAGCAGAAATATCCGCGTCATTTCCTTAGTTCGGGCGGTCTCGGCACAATGGGTTACGGCCTTGGCGCTGCTATCGGCGCAAAAGTCGGTCAGCCCGAAAAGACTGTATTTAATATTGCGGGTGACGGCTGTTTCTATATGAACCATATAGAACTTGCGACAGCTGTTGCAAACGATGTGCCTATTATTGAGGTCGTTATCAATAACCACGTTTTGGGTATGGTAAGACAGTGGCAGGATCTTTTCTATGATGCACGTTATTCAAGCACAAACCTTGACAAGGCAACGGATTTTGTCAAACTTGGTGAGGCATATAAATGTGCTGTATTTAACGTAACAAAGAAAGAAGAAGTGGATGCTGCTATCAAAGGCGCTATGGCTGCGGGCAAACCCGCGCTTATAATCTGCGAGATAGGCAGGGATGAAAAGGTATTCCCGATGATCCCCGCAGGCGCTGCTTGTGATGATATGCTTACCCTTGATGATTATAAAGCTTTGCAGAACAGACCCGAATTATAATACCAAAAATAAAACAAGCCCCGATTTTCACATCGGGGCTGTTTTGCTTATTTGGGTGGGTAGCTTTTTATTTCATCTGTGTATGCTATAAGATTTTTTACAAAACTCAGTACAAGATCTGTTTGTTCCTCTGTAAGGGAATTACAAAGTATGCTTAACTCCGTAGATTTATCCGTTTCTTTTGCGGGAGATGCAAAGTTTAAATATTCTATGCTGTGTCCTGTTAAGTAATCCAAAGAAACATCAAAAATATCAGCTATCCTGATAAGTTTTTCAAGCTTTGTCCCACGCACACCGCGTTCTATACTCATTATCATCTGCGGGGAAAGATCGGTGGCCAAAGCAAGATGTTCTACAGACATTCTTCGTTTTAATCGTTCATATTTGATCGTTGCGCCGATAACCTTCAGCAGATCGGATCTATCGGAAGTATCCATTATTTCAGGACTCCTTTTCGGCTAAATACTCGGCATAACCGATTTTACCAAGCTTTTCTGCTTTGACCTCGACCTCTTCTTTCATCGTCTTTCTGAAATCAGCGATCTTTTTTGCCAGTTCATCATCAAAGGCTGCAAGCATTTGTACTGCAAGAAGGCCTGCGTTTTTGCCTGCGTTTATTGCCACGGTTGCAACAGGTATGCCTGCGGGCATCTGTACTATGGAATAAAGTGAGTCAACGCCGCTGAGTGCGCGGGTTTTGATAGGTACGCCTATAACGGGCAGGGTAGTGATAGCTGCTGTCATACCCGGAAGATGTGCGGCACCGCCTGCACCTGCGATTATAACCTTTAAACCGCGGCTTGCAGCTGTTTCGGCATATTCGTACATAGCTTTGGGAGTACGATGAGCGGAAACTACGCTTATTTCATATTCAACACCAAATTGTTCCATCACTTTTGCAGCATCCTGCATAACAGGCAGATCAGAGTCGCTGCCCATAATTATACCAACTTTAATCATTTTCGTCATCCTCCTTGACCGATAATTTATTGTATGCCGTTTCCGCACGAGAAAGCGCTGTTTCAAGTGTATCCGCGCTGACGGTTATGTGACCCATTTTGCGTTTTGATTTAACGCGGGACTTGCCGTAGATGTGTACAAAAGCACCTTTTACAGAAAGTGCATCATAAAGGCCGTAAACCTTGGCTTTGCCGTCGCTGCCTTCCTCACCGAGTACATTTACCATAACGGTAGGCTTTATAAGTGCGGTATCACCAAGCGGCAGACCGACAATAGCGCGTATATGGTTTTCAAATTGGCTTGTAACGCAGCCTTCAATAGTGTAGTGCCCCGAGTTATGCGGGCGCGGGGCTATCTCGTTTATAAGCACATCATTGTGTTTTGTGATAAACATTTCAACACAAAACATACCGATACCTTGGAAAATTTCCATTACCTTTTCGGCACATTCGGTTGCTTTTTCAACAGCGCTTTGCGGAATATCTGCGGGTACAAGTGTTTCGTGCAAAATACTGTCTTTGTGGATATTATTGCCTACGGGGTAAATAACGACTTGTCCGTTAAGTCCGCGGCAGGCAAGGATAGATGTTTCCATAGTGAAATCTATCATCTTTTCAGCCATAAGCGGCAGTGTACCGTTTCCGAGTTCCGCGCGGCGCTGTTCGATCTCGCCGGCCGAGTGAACAACGGCATTGCCTTTCCCGTCGTAACCTCCGGTGCAGGTTTTAAGCATATAGGGATAACCGTATATTTCGCCTGCTTTTAGCATATCTTCTTTATTGTTTATGCCCATAAAATCGGGTACGGGCAAAGCGTGTGCCGCAAGAGTTTCCTTTTGTGTAAGCTTGTTTTGTATTATTTTAAGGCTTTTTGCGGTGGGATAAATTTTATATCCTTCGTTTTCAAGCTGTAATAGTATCTGCGTATTTATATGTTCAAATTCATAAGTCATTAAATCGCAGTTTTCGGCAAGTTTTCTTATAGCTGCAGGATCGTCGAATCCCGCAACTATATGTTCATCAACTATTGAATGAGCGGGGCAGTCGGGAGTGGGATCGAGGATAATAAGATAAAATCCCATTTTTTTTGCTTCAAGCGCCATCATCTGGCCAAGCTGTCCGCCGCCGATTATGCCTATACGCTTACTCAGATAATTAGGTTCCAATTTTATACACCTCGTTTAATCAGTATTCTACAGGAAATTTGACCTGTTCGTTAAGTGTTTTTGCAAGTATCCAGGATGCGGAGGATGCGGAAAGCTGACTGTCGTTTTCTACATTTGCCGCGTACAGCTGTAACGCCGAAAGCGAAAGCAGATCGGGCGTAAGCACATACTGCAATGTAAGCGAAGCATCAAATGCATCTATAATACCGCTTTCATCAACATCTCCGAAAATAAAGTGATACTCTTTGCCCTTTCTGTTTATAAGGATAAATCTGGGATCGTCAATATCACTGCCGCCGATACGCGCAACATAATATCCGTCGTCAAGTGTCAGCGGAAATTGTAGTGTAAACAAGCTGTTTGAAATACTTTGTTGGCCGATATAAATTATGTTGTTAAGATCGTAAGCACCTTCACGCAGAGGAGTTATTATCAGCGTAAGCTGTGGGTCTGCTCCCAGCCTGTCTACCGTACCGTTTATATAAAGCACATTTTCGTCAAGTACAGCGCTTTCAAGTTTTACAGCAGCCTGTGTATATTGGCATATAAACAGGGATATAAAAACAGTGAGTACGGCAATGTAGAGTTTATTTAAATGTGACTTTGTCATTGTCACCTCTCCTTTAAATTTTTTATGATTTCTATAATAAGTTCATAGCGGTTAAACGGCGTTATAAAATAAAAACCGTCAACATAATTTTTTATTTTAAGTGCTGTTTCCAGTGCTATTTCCTTACCGACGGCCTGCGCTTCTTCACGCGGCATATCGGGTGTAAAACGCGCGATATAATGCTCGGGAATATTGATGCCCGCCATTTCGTTATTGATAAACTGTGCGTTTTTATAATTTACAAGCGGCATAATACCGCCCAGTATCTTAAAATCCCGTTCCTTGGGCAAAGATGCCAAAAAATCTATGGTATCATCCGTAAAAACGGGCTGTGTAAGGAAAAATTTTGCGCCTTGTTCGTGTTTTTTTAAAAGACGCGAATATTCGGATCGTTTGTTTTTTACATTAAAATTGACGGCGCCGCCGTAATATATCGGGTCTTTTGTAAACAGTTCGTTATTCATTTCGCCTATCATACCCATAAGACTATAGGACTGCATATTGAACACACTTTTTATGCGGTTGCGCTGTTCGCCGGGAACAGGGTCGCCCGTTACGACAAGAACATTGCGTATATCCTCGACATAAGCGCCCAAAAGCGCAGAACGCAGCGAAATTGCATTTCTGTCGCGGCAGCAAAGGTGGGGGAGTACTTCCATACCTGTTTCACGCTTTATCTTTGCCGAAATTATTGTGCTGTCAACACGCGGTCTGCCCATTGGCGAGTCGGCGATGGTGACTATATCCACATCTGCCTCTTTCAATGCTTTGGCGCCGTTTATTATGCGCGATACATCGGTTTTGAAAGGCGGATCGAGTTCCACTGCATATAAAAACTTATTATTGTCAAGCTTTTTATGAAAATCATTTTCCGAACGCGGCTGTTGAACCTGTGTTTGGGAATATTTTAATTTTACATCATAAACGGTGTTTCCGTCAATAGATTTTTTTAAAAGTTTTATATGTTCGGGCGTTGTGCCGCAGCAGCCGCCGATGACCTTAACGCCAAGCGCTGTATAACCCGATACAAGATCGGCAAAATAAACGGGGTTCATAACATATTCCGTTTTGCCGTTTATTATTTCGGGATAGCCTGCGTTCGGCATAGCAAAAACGGGCTTGGAAACATCAAGTTCAATGTTTTTAAGTATGTTTTCAAGGTGTTTCGGGCCGATGCCGCAGTTAAAGCCGTAAGCATCTATTTCATTTGTTTCGCCGCATTTTGCCGCAAGCCTTGCTGCGCTTATAAAAGCGGCGGTCATACCCGATGGATTAAGCGCAAAGTCGGTGATTATAACAGCCTCGGGCTTTTTATTTTTGATATGCGATATTGCGGGCAGGATATTGTCAAGCCTGTCAAATGTCTCAAAAAGAAAAATATCCGCACCAAGCGAAATAAACACATCGGCTATCCGTATATATTCCTCGCTTTCTTCGGCATTTGGACCGATACTGCAAGCGATAAGCGTATTGGTATTGCCAACTGCGTTTTTGGCGGCTTTGTACGAAGCGGTAATTATATTTTTAACCGTTTCAAAATCACATTCAAGCACGGAAGTATTGGCATTGAATGTATTGGTGCGTATAAGGTCGGCGCCGCTTTCGATATATTCTTTGTGTATGCTTTCTATTACCGATATATCGCGCAGACTCTCCTGCTCGCAAAAAGGCAGAGCATCGGGACAAATTTTGTGATAATATGTTCCCATTGCGCCGTCGGTGATAAGGATTTTGTTTTTTAAAAGTTTGCTTATCATATTTCTCTCCGATATATTTTTAAAGTATGGTCTCAAGACCGTATTTTTGTATTTTAAGACCGCATTTTTCATAAAATTTGATTGCGGAGTTATTACCTTCCCATACATTTAGTGTAACATTGTAACAACCGCTTTGCTTTGCAAAATCTATTGTATGTTCATAAAGTGCGCGGCCGATATGTTTGCCTCTGTCGTCTGCATTTACACAAAGGTCGTCAATGTAGTATGTAGTAATATCGGGGAAGTTATTGTCGTTTTTATGAGATTGAAAAACACCGAAACAATAGCCCGCTATATGGCCGCTTTCCTCGGCAACGAAAACAGGTGTTTCGTCATTTTCGATTATTCTTTCAAGCTGAGAAACGGTGTATTTTGTTTTGTCTTTTATAAAAAGATCGGGCCGCGCTGCGTTATGCACGTTATTTACTTGCATAAGCAGCTGCATAATGCCCTGTGTATCTTTTTTCTCCGCACGTCTTATATTCATATTTATCTCCTTTTTACAGTAAGTGAATAAAACATATATACAGCAATGCCGACCAAAAATATCAATGAAATGCATACGCCCGTTTTTACCCCGGGGCTGATGTATTTAACGGATATTTCGTGTTCGCCCGCAGGTACGCGGTATCCCAAAAAGGCATCGGCAATTTTTATTTTTTCGGTTTCCTTGCCGTCAATATAAATATGGAAACCTTCGTCATAAGAAAGCGAGGAAAAAATAAGTCGGTCGCTTTCAAAAGCCGATCTTGCACTTATTTCGCCGCTTTTTTGCTCTTGTATATCCAAAAGTGCGTTTTGAAGGGCTTTTTCATAAAGTTCGGAAAAGGCATCTTTATCAAGCCTTGAAAATACAGGCGGTAAAAATGACATCTCACCCGAAGAGTATATGGTAAAATCAAGCGTATCGCCTTTTTTGTATGGGCCTGCATCAGCCGAAAGAAAATTCTGATGTTCCATAAAAATACAATCAACGGGCAGGTCTTCTATTGTAAATGCAAAGCCCTCGTTTTCGGGATAAATAAAGTTTTCGTCAATAAAATATTCGCCGTCTTTTTCTATATCGAGGCTGTAGTTTACACTCGGAAAACCGTCTGCACCGTTTGGTGTCATAACATAAAGCCCGTTTTCACCGTTTTGAACAACACTGTTTTGCGGTGTCTGCGCTGTCGGTGCGTAATATTCGTAAATAGGTTTGCCGCGGCCCAAAAGCAGAGATATAAAATTATCGAGGTTTGCGCCTGCGGTGTAATTTGATGCATAGTGCGGTATAAGAAAATCACCTGCGTTTAAAATATCCTCGCTGACCGCAAACATAAGCGGAAAGGCGGTTTTGTTTTTGTAGAGTTCGCTGTTTTCATCCGAATATATCAGTTCATAATTATCTGATGAAATTCTGAACGAATGAACGCCGTCATCGCCCATATAACAGAATTTGCCGTTTTCATCTTCAAGCTTGCGGCTTTTGTCGGTAACAAGAATGTATTTTACACCAAACAGGCTTTCGGAAACAATGCTGTTGAAATATTTGTTTACCGTGCGATAGTCGTAAGGACACCAAATACCCAGAAGGGAAAGCTTGCTCAGACTCTTCTGATTGGTAAACGAAGAAAACGTATCAAGCGAGTTATAACCGCCCTGCATCGGTGCGGTAGGGTTGACCGTTGAAATATCAACAGCGCGGTAAAAACTTTCGTCTTGAATATGCGATACCAATTTGTTTGCTGATATGCAGTAATCGGTATACTCACTGCGAGGGCCGAGATTTTCGGCTTTTTTTAAAATTATAATGCTTGCCGAACAAATAAATATCGCTTCGGCAATAAGTACGGCAGGCAGGAGTTTTTTTATTTTTGTCTTGCCCTTTA